>CAZWXA010000043.1:3483-15421 GCA_964637755.1 uncultured bacterium
GGGGATCTTCACGGAGAACCTCGAGTGGGCCATGAAGTTCGCGCGGGACGTGCAGTCCGGTAACCTCCACGTCAACTGGGGTCCCCAGTGGCGGGCGGACCTGATGCCCTATGGCGGCCTCAAGGAATCGGGCTTCGGCAAGGAGGGCCCGGCCTACACGGTCGCGGAGATGACCGAGCTGAAGATGGTCGTGTTCCATCTCTCGACCTGAGAGGCCGTGAAGGAATCGGCGTCCACGACGACCCCCGGGGGTGTCATGGGTGGTCGCGTCTCGCGTCTCGGCAGGGGACGACGAGCGTGCGTGAGGAGATGCTCCCCGAGGGCCCGGTGGGGGGACCTTGAAGGTGTCGTGGGTGGTCGCGTCCCGGCGGGGGCCGACGAGCGCGCGTGAGGGGAGGCTCCCCGAGAGCCCGGTGGGGGGTGTCGGGGGGAGCGGCGGTCGCTCCCCCCGACGTTGATCGACCGACCGAGAGGACCAGAGCCATGGCGAACGACGAGCTGTGCTGGATGCCCGCCGCGGATCTCGCGGCCGGGATCGCGAAGCGGAAGATCTCTCCCGTCGAGGTCGTGGACGCCGTGCTCGGGCGGATCGAGAGGCGTGCTGCGCTGAACGCGTACGTGACCGTCGAGGCCGATAGCGCGCGCCGGGCGGCCCGGGCCGCGGAGCGCGCCGTCATGAAGAAGCGCGCGACGCTCGGTCCCCTCCACGGCGTCCCCTTCTCCGTGAAGGATCTCGTGATCACGAAGGGTGTCCGGACGACGTTCGGGACGCCGCTCTACCGGGACAACGTGCCGGGCGAGGACGCCCCGATGGTGGAGCGCCTGAAGGCCGCCGGCGCCATCATGATCGGCAAGACCAACACGCCGACGTTCGGCTGGATCGGCGCCACCCACAACCTCCTGTTCGGCATCACGCGGAACCCCTGGAACCTCGAGCGGACGCCCGGCGGCTCCTCGGGCGGCGCCTCGGCGGCGGTCGCCGCCGGCCTCGCCCCGCTGGCGATCGGCACGGACGGCGGCGGATCGATCCGCATCCCATCCTCGTTCGCCGGGATCTTCGGTCTCAAACCGTCGTTCGGGCGGATCCCGACCTACCCGGCGAGCGGAGCGTGGAGCCTGTCGCACATCGGACCGATGACGCGGACCGTGAAGGACGCGGCGCTGATGATGAACGTCTGCGCCGGCCCCGACGAGCGCGACGTGTACTCGCTCCCGGCGGCGCCCGTGGACTACGTGAAGGCCCTCAAGGGGAGCCTCCGGGGTCTTCGCGTCGCGTACAGCGACTCGCTCGGCTTCGCGGAGACCGTCGATCCCGAGGTGCGTGAGGCGACGGCGCGCGCGGCCCGGGCCTTTCGCGAGCTCGGGTGCCGCGTCGACGTGGTCGATCCAGGGTGGCCGTCGCCGTTCGACTGCTGGAGGCCGATCTTCGCCGGCGGGATCGCCACGCGGATGGCGCCGTACCTGGCGGAGCGCGACAAGATCGACGCGGGCCTGCTCCGCATCATCGAGGAGACGCTCGGGAACCCGCCGACCACCTACGTGCAGGCGTGGTTCGACCGCCTGGCGTGGTGGCAGCACCCGCGGAAGCTCTTCGCGAAGTACGACCTCTTGCTCACGCCCACGACCGCCTGTCCTCCGTTCAAGGTGGGGCTCGACAACCCGACCGAGATCGCGGGCAAGCCGGTGCCGGAGTGGGCGTGGACGCCGTTCACGTTTCCCTTCAACCTGACGGGGCAGCCGGCCTCCTCCGTGCCGTGTGGCTTCACCCGTGACGGTCTCCCGATCGGCTTGCAGATCGTCGGCCGCCGGTACGACGACGCCACGGTGCTGCGGGCGTCGGCCGCCTTCGAGTCGGCGCGGCCCTGGGTGCACACGCGCCCGCCGCTTGCGTGAACAGCCTGGGCTTCCGGCGCGCGCGAAGCTGCTACCGGCATCTGGCGGGCGAGAGCGGCGTCGCCCTGCTCGACGACCTGCTCGCGCGGGGGTGGGTCGCGCGGCAGGGCCGGGTGTACCGGCTGACAGAGGCGGGGCATCGCGAGCTGACGAGGCGCGGGTTCGCGCTCGAGCACGAGATGAAGGGGCGCGGCTGCACGGACCTGACCGAGCGGCGCGACCATCTCGCGGGCCCGCTCGGGCGGGCGTTGCTCGACGCGCTGCTCGCGAGCGGTCGCCTGGCGCGCCGCCGCTCGAGCCGTGAGCTGCTCGTCCGGAGACGGATCCTATGAGGGCAGTGCCAGGCCATGCACTGGTTCCGGCCGCGTCGCGTGCTGGCACCCGTCGAGACGGTAGAGGGGTGGTGTATCCATCCGGCGTGACTCGAAGATTGGACATTGATCGGTTCCGCCTGTCCCTACAGTCTTTGCCCGTCCGGGCGCGTTCTCGCGTCATGCGCCAGATACACGCGGAGGATGGGCACGCACCTCACCGATCTGCTCGTCTACATCGCCGTGGCGGGCCTGCTGCTGGGCGGGACCTTCCTGCTGTTCCAGCAGGGGCAGCAGGTGTACGCGATCGGCGCCGCCCGCGTCGAGGCGCAGCAGGGCGTCCGGTTCGCGCTCGAGCGGATGAGTGCCGAGATCCGCGGCGCGGGCCAGGGCCAGGCAGCCGTGGCCTTTCCGGCGATCGCGATCGCCGAGCCGACGCGCCTCGCCATCCAGCACGACCTCAACGGCGATGGCGCGATCAGCGGCAATGGCGAGACGATCACCTGGCTCCTGCGAGGCACGACGCTGCGGCGGGACGCCGGGGGCGGCGCGCAACCGGTGCTGAACGGAGTCCTCGATCTGCAGTTCACCTACCTGGACGGTCTGCGCAGGGGGACGGCGACTCCCGACCAGGTGCGCTCGGTCGTGATCGCGATCACTGCGGGTCCGGCGCGCGCCCTCGCCCCGACTCCCTTCGCGATCGTCGCGACGGCAACGACCGAGGTGCGCCTCCGCAACCGCTGACGGGGAGACACGACCCGCCCCCCCTGGGGCGCGCGCCGAGCCGCCTTCGCAGCCGCCGGGCGCCGGATTTGCTACACTGCTCCCGGCGGTCTGGATGCCGCACTCCGCACCCGGGGAGGAGGGCGGGACCATGAGCGCGGGCGCGCGGCCCCGAGCGCGTCGGAGAAGAAGCCGCGAAGAGCACGAGGGTGACCGGGGGCTCGGAACACTCGCGCGGCGGACACGGTTTTCCGGACGCGAGGGCCCGAGTGGCTGTCGGACTTCCGAGAATCCTGTGAAACGGAGCAAAGGCGCCGAGCCATGATCCGGTTGCGCTGGCTCGTTTTTCTGAGCGCGGTCCTGCTTCTCGCAGCCACGGCTTGCCAGACGGTGCCGATCACGGGCCGATCCCAGCTCCTGCTCCTCCCCGAAGGCGCCGAGCTGCAGATGGGGTATCAGGCGTACACCGACGTCCTCAAGAAGAGCAGGATCTCCCCTGATCCGTTGGCGACGGCGCAACTCAGGCGGGTCGGTCCCCGCATTGCCGAGGCGACGGGGCGTACCGACTACCGGTGGGAGTTCAGCCTGATCGAGGATCCGCAGGTCAACGCCTTCTGCCTGCCCGGTGGCAAGGTGGCGGTCTACACCGGCATCCTGCCGATCACGCGGGATGACGCCGGGCTGGCGGCGGTCCTCGGCCACGAGGTGGCGCACGCCATCGCGCGACACGGCGGCGAGCGAATCAGCCAGACGCTGCTCGTGCAGGCGGGACTCGCCGCCACACAGGTGGCGCTGGCCAATCGAGACCCCCAAACGGTGCAGCAGGTGACCTCGCTGCTCGGCGCGGGCGCCACCGTCGGCCTGCTGCTCCCGTGGAACCGGAGTCAGGAGTCCGAAGCGGATCACCTCGGCCTGATCTACATGGCGAAGGCCTCGTACGATCCCCATGCGGCGCGCGACCTCTGGGTCCGCATGGCCGAGGCTTCGAGAGGCCGCCAGAAGCCCCCGGAGTTCCTGTCGACCCACCCGGCGGACCAGACCCGCATCCGGCAGATCGAGGGCTGGCTGCCGGACGCGATGCGCTACTACCGGCCCCGGTAGAACCTGTCGCGCGGCGTTCGGGCATCCCCAGCCGCGGTGGGTAGCCGGCTGTCGGGCCCCACCGGTGGCACCAGGCACAACGCCGTGAATCCTCTTTAAAAACTTACGTTTTTGCTTGACTGCATTTCTGTGACTGTGTAATGCTCGCCTCGCTGGTGGGAGAAAGTGGGATGAAGTGGTGTAACAGGACGCCAGAATGTTTCGGGGACGCTACCTCCATACGATCGACCCGAAGGGCCGACTGAGTATCCCGGCGAAGTTCCGGGACGCCCTGAAGAACGGCTACAACGGCAATCTCGTCGTCGTGCCGAACGAGATCAGTCTGGAAGTGCATCCGCTCGAGGAGTGGCAGCGCATCGAGGAGAAGCTCAACGAGCGGTCGCTTTTCGACCCGGACGTGAAGCGGCTCGGGCGTCTGTACATCTCCCGCGCGAAGGACACGGTCCTCGACCGGGTGGGCCGGATCCTCATCCCGCCGGACGTGCGCGAGCAGGCCGGGCTCACCAGGGAGGTCACGCTCGTGGGTGGCGGCCGCCGGCACTTCGAGGTCTGGGACCGCTCGCGCTTCGAGGAGTTCGACCGGGACAACCAGGACGCGCTGCCGTCGGTGTTCGACAAGCTGGCGAGCATGGGGGTGTAGCGGTTCACGTCCCCGTACTGCTCGACGAAGTGCTGTTTCTCTTGCGGCCCCGCAGCGAGGGCTGGGTGATCGACGGGACGGTGGGGATGGGCGGACACGCCGAGGCGATGCTCGACCGGACGGCTGACACCGTGCGGCTGCTCGGCATCGATGTCGACCCGGAGTCTCTCGACCACGCACACGCGCGACTGGGCCGCTTCGGCGCGCGGGCCGTCCTGCATCGCGGCAGCTTCCGCGAGATCGCCGCCATCGCGCGCGCGCACGGGATCGCGGCGGCGCAGTCCGTCCTCCTGGATCTCGGTCTCTCGTCCCGGCAGCTCGAGGAATCGGGGCGCGGGTTCTCCTTCGAACGGCCGGAGCCCCTCGACATGCGGCTCCATCCGGGCGCGTGCCGGCCGGCGGCCGATCTCGCCAACGCCCTCCCGGAGGCGGAACTGGCGCGCATCCTCTTCGAGTACGGCGACGAGCCCTACGCGAGGCGCATCGCCGCGCGGATCGTCCGCTCCCGTCCGCTGCGGACGACCGGAGACCTCGTCGCGGCAGTCCGGTCCGCGGTCCCGCGCGCGCGCTGGCCCCGCCGGACCCACGTGGCGACACGGGCGTTTCAGGCGCTCCGCATCGCGGTCAACGACGAGCTGGGGGCCCTTGCCGAGGCGCTCCCGCAGGCGGCGGCACTTCTCGCCGTCGGCGGGCGCTGCGGCGTCATCAGCTTTCACTCGGGTGAGGATCGCGTGGTGAAGCGCGCGTTCCGCGCCCTGGCGGGAGACGCCTTCGGCGAGCTGGAGCCGTCGCCCCTGACGCCCGGCGCGGACGAGGTGGCCGCGAACTCGCGCGCCCGGAGCGCGAAGCTGCGCGTCCTGGAGCGGCTCCACGCATGACGACGGGACAGACGCTCCACCGCGAAGCGGACCCGCGGTCGCGGCGGTCGATGGCCTCGGCCCTCGTGCTGTCGGCCTTGCTCGTCGGCGCCACGCTCGGCGCCGTCGCGCTCCGGGTCCAGCAGGTGCGCCTCTCGTACCGGCTCGACAGCCTGCGGGCCGCGCGACATCACCTCGAGGAGGTCGGGCGGCAACTCGCGGTCGAGGAGGCGACGCTCCGGTCGCCGGCCCGCGTCGATGCTCGCGCGCGCGCGCTCGGGATGACGGCCCCGGGCCGCGAGCAGGTCCGCCTGGCGCGGGAGTACGTCGCGGGCGGGACGGGAGCGGCGTCGCTGCGAATCGCGGGGACGCTCCCGCTCGACCGGACCGGCGTGCGGTGAGCACCGGAGGCCTGCGCTCGCGTACGCTCGTCCTCGCGGGGCTCTTCGCGTGCGCGCTCGCGGGCCTGATCGGACGGCTCGCGTACCTGCAGACGTTCCGGCACGCGGAGCTCGCGCTGGCTGCCGAACGCCAGCACTTCAGGACGGTCACGATCCTGCCCAAGCGCGGACCGATCGTCGATCGCCACGGCACCCCGCTCGCGGTGAGCACCGCTGCCGAATCGCTCTTCGCTCAGCCGCGGCAGATCGCAGACACGGCGGGCGTGGCCCGGCGAGTTGCCGCCATCGTCGGTGAGCCCGAGACGGCGATCCGGCGCCGTCTGGCGGACGACCGGAGCTTCGTGTGGCTCCGACGGCGCCTGTCACCCGCCGCCGCCCAGGCGATCCGCGCGCTCGGCGCGCCGGGCCTCGGGCTCGTCGCCGAGACGATGCGGCACTATCCCAACCGGGAGCTGGCGGCCCACCTGGTCGGTTTCGAGGGCATGGACGGAGCCGGGCTGGAGGGGATCGAGCGCGTGTGGGACGCCCACCTCGCGGGCTCATCAGGCAAGGCGCTCGTCGAGCGCGACGCCCTCGGGCGCGACGTGACCACCTCGCCCCTGCAGCTCAGGGCGTCGACGCCGGGGGCGGGCGTGAGCCTGACGATCGACACGACGATCCAGTACCTGGCCGAGCGCGAGATCGACGCCGCCTACCGGCGGACGCAGGCGAAGGCGGCGATGGCGGTCGTGATGGACCCGAAGACGGGCGAGATCCTCGCCCTCGCGATCCGGCCCACGTTCAACCCCAACAGCTTCGGGTCGGCGACGGGCACCGAGTGGCGCAATCGCGCGGTCACCGATCCGTTCGAGCCGGGCTCGACCTTCAAGGTGATCCTCGCCGCCGCGGCGCTCGAGGAAGGGGTGGTGAGGCCGACGGATCGCATCTTCGCCAACTACGGGGCGATCACCGTCGCCAACACCACGATCCGCGACTGGAGGAAGTACGGCTGGCTCACCTTCGGCGAGGTGCTGCAGAACTCGTCGAACATCGGCTCGATCAAGGTCGGGCTGGCGCTCGGCCGCGACCGGTACTATCGCTACATCTCGGATTTCGGTTTCGGCAGTCCGACCGGTATCGGGCTGCCAGGCGAGAGCCGGGGCCTCCTGCGCGACGCTCGCCGGTGGTCGGGGCTGTCGCTCGCGACCATGTCGATCGGTCAGGAGATCTCGGTCACGGCGATCCAGCTCGTCGCGGCCCTCGGCGCGGTCGCCAACGGCGGTCGCCTGATGCAGCCGCGGATCGTGCGGGCGCTGCTCGACGCCGACGGTCGCGAGACGCGAACCTTCGAGCCCCGCGTGATCCGCCAGGTGATCTCACCCGAGACGGCCCGGATACTGACGCGGCTGCTCGTCAGCGTGGTGGAACGGGGCACCGGGCACGCCGCGGCGATCCCGGGCTACGAGGTCGGGGGCAAGACCGGGACCGCGCAGAAGCTCGATCCCGCCACGCGTCGATACTCGCACGCGCCGGGTGTCCTCTCGTTCGTCGGCTTCGCCCCGGCCGACGACCCGCGCCTGGTGATGCTGGTCCTGCTCGACGAGCCGAAGAACGAGAAGTGGGGCAGCGAGGCGGCGGCACCGATCTTCTCCGCGATCGGCGGCGAGGTGCTGCGGTACCTCGGCGTACCGCCGCGCGACGCTCTGCCCGTCCAGCTCGTCACCGGCGCCCCGGTCCCGCTCGTCCCGGATCCGGGGGTTCAGCTCGCCAGCGGCTCGCCTCACACGGCTTCGGATTCTGGGGTTCGGCTCGCCAGCGGCTCGCCTCACAGGGCCGCACCGGAGGCCGACGGGCCGGTGATGCCGAGCCTCGACGGCCAGGCACTCCGGCAGGCGTTGACGGTCCTCGCGGGACGGACGGTCGAGGTGGAGATCCGCGGGCGGGGCGTGGTCGTCGGCCAGACCCCGCCGGCCGGCGAGGTCCTCCGTCCGGGGGCGGTGGTCCGCCTGGAGCTTGCCCGGCGATGAAGCACGCGCGGTGGGTCCCGACGAGCGTGCTGCTGGACGAGTTGCCGGAACGGACGCTCTGGGGCGAGGTCCCGCCGGTCGTCTCGGAGATCGCCTCCGACTCGCGCACGGTGTCCACCGGAGCGTGCTTCGTCGCGGTGCGGGGATTCAAGCGGGACGGCCGTCGCTTCGTCCCGGAGGCGCTGTCCCGGGGCGCCACGATGATCGTCGCCGAGTCACGGGATCCGCTCCCCGAGGGACGCGTGCTGCGGGTGCTGGTGCCGGCCGCGCGCCAGGCGCTGGCGACGCTGGCGACCGCGTACTGGGGTCACCCCTCCCGGGCCCTGACGGTCGTCGGGATCACCGGCACGAACGGGAAGACGACGACCTCGTACCTCGTCGAGGCCCTCCTGCGGGCAGGAGGCGAGAAGACCGGGATCATCGGGACCATCCAGTACCGGATCGGCGATGAGGCGACGCCGGCCGGTCAGACGACGCCCGAAGCGGTCGAGCTGCAGGCGATCCTCGCGCGCATGCGGGACGCGTCGGTGAGGGGCGTCGCGATGGAGGTGTCGTCCCACGCCCTGGCGCTCTGGCGGGTCGACGGCGTCGACTTCGACGTCGCGGTCTTCACCAATCTCACGCAGGATCACCTCGACTTCCACGGGACCTTCGACGCCTACCGGCGGGCGAAGCGCCGCCTCTTCGAGCTGCTCGCAGCGTCCCGCAAGCCCGGCCGCACGGCGGTCGTGAACGTCGACGACGTCGCGGGCGCGGCCATGATCGCGGGCCTTCGTGTTCCCACGGTGACGTTCGGCCTCGGCCCGACCGCGATGGTCCGGCCGCTCCACTTCGAGACCTCGATCGAGGGAATCCGGATGACCGTCGCCACCCCGCGCGGTCGCGTCGAGGTGCGGTCGCCGCTGATCGGCGAGCACAACGTGATGAACCTCCTCGGCGCGACCGGATGTGGGGTGGCGCTCGGCATGGCGCCCGACGTGGTCGGCCAGGCACTCGGCGGCGTGACCGCGGTTCGGGGCCGGTTCGAGCGGGTAGACGTCGGACAGCCCTTCCTCGTGGTCGTGGACTACGCCCACACGCCGGACGCGCTGGAGCGCGTGCTGACCGCGGCGAGGGGGCTCGCGAGGGGGCGGCTCGGGGTCGTGTTCGGCTGTGGAGGCGATCGGGACCGCGGCAAGCGGCCCGTGATGGGGCAGATCGCCGCCCGCCTCGCCGACCGCGTCTGGGTGACCTCGGACAATCCGCGCAGCGAGCGTCCGGAGGCGATCATCGCCGAGATCCTCGACGGAATCCGCCGCGCCGGGGCGGAGCCGGAGCGCTGTGCTACGATGCCGGAGAGGGACCAGGCAATACAGGATGCGCTTCACTGGGCGCGGGCCGGCGACTGCGTCGTCATTGCCGGCAAGGGCCACGAGACCTCCCAGCTTGTCGGCTCCGATGTCCTCCCCTTCGATGACCGGGAAGTCGCTCGTCGAGTCCTGACGCAGAGGATGCAGGCGTGAGCGGCCCGGGACGCTCGTTCGGGCTCACGGTGCAACACATCGTCCGCTCGACCCACGGCGCGCTCGTCGGCGGCGACCTCGGCGTGCCGGTGCGCGGGGTCTCGATCGACTCGCGCACGATCGGAGTGGGGGAGGCCTTCGTCGCGATCCGCGGTCATCGCCTCGACGGCCACGAATTCATCCGGGAAGCGGTCGGGCGAGGCACCGCCTGCCTCGTCGTCCACACGCTTCCGGACGATCTGCCGGCGCACGTGCCCGTCGTGCTCGTCGACGACACGACGATGGCCCTGGGGCGGCTCGCGGCGGCGCACCGGCAGCGGTTCGACCTGCCGGTCGTCGCGGTGACCGGGTCCAACGGCAAGACGACGACGAAGGAGATGATCGCGAGCGTGCTGGGCACGCGATGGAACGTGCTCAAGTCCGAGTCGAGCCTCAACAACCAGTGGGGGCTGCCCCTGACGCTCCTCCAGCTGACGGCCGCTCACCAGGCCCTCGTCGTCGAGATGGGGGCGAGCCGGCCGGGGGACATCGCGTACCTGGCCGGGATGGCCGCTCCGACGGTGGCCGTCGTCACCACCGTCTCGCCCGCCCACACCGAGTCGCTCGGGTCGATCGAGGGCGTCGTGGCCGAGAAGACCGCCCTCGGCCGCGCGGTCGCCCCGCAGGGCCGCGTCCTCCTGAACGCGGACGATCCGCGGGTCGCGGCCATGGCCCGCCTCGCCGCCGCGCCCCTGATCACCTACGGGCAGAGCCCGTCGGCGGACGTCCGCGGCATCGGACCGGTGGACGACGACGGGGACTCGCTCGGATTCACGCTCGCCATCGAGGGCGAGGAGCGCCGGGTGCGCCTGGCCTTTGCCGGGGCCCACAACGTCACCAACGCGCTCGCCGCCGCCGCGGCCGGTCACGCGCTCGGCCTGTCGCTGCCGGAGACCGTTCGGGGGCTCGAAGCGGCGCGGCCCGTCCGGGGGCGCTGCGTCTGGCGAGAGGCCGGTCCCGTGCGCATCCTCGACGATACCTATAACGCCAATCCCGCCTCCGTGCGGGCCGCGCTGGCGGCGCTCCGCGCGGGACGCGGCGACGGGCGCGCCCTCGTCGCGCTCGGCGACATGCTCGAGCTGGGCGACCTCGCGGCCGAGGCCCACCGGGAGATCGGTCGCGAGATCGCGGCGGCCGGCGTCGCCGAATTCGTCGGGGTGGGCCCGCTGGCGGGGCAGGCTGTCGAGGCTGCGCGCGAGGCCGGGCTCGTGGGGGCCCTGCACACCTCCACCTTCGAGGACACGGTGGCTCACCTGCTGAAGCGCCTGGCGCCGGGGGACGTGCTGCTCGTCAAGGGCTCGCGGGGGATGCGCATGGAGCGCGTGGCCGATGCCCTGGTCGCGCGGCTGCGCCGGGAATGACGGATGCTGTTCCACCTCCTGGCGCCGCTCGGTCGCGAGCACATCGTCTTCAACGTGTTCCGGTACCTGACGTTCCGGTCGGCGATGGCCTTCATCTCGGCCTTCGTGCTCTCGCTCGTCGTTGGGCCCTGGCTGATCGCCCGGCTCCGGGAGCTCCAGCGGGGCGGCGAGACGCTCCGGGAAGACACGCCGGCGCGCCACCGCGCCAAGGCGGGCACGCCGTCGATGGGCGGGATCCTGATCCTGGGCGCTCTGCTGGTCTCCACGCTCCTGTGGGCGAACCTGAAGAACCGCTACGTCTGGGTGATCGTCACCGGCACCGTCGGCTTCGGCCTGGTCGGGCTCTGGGACGACCTGACCAAGCTCCGGACGCGGAAGGGCATCCCCGCCCGGGTCAAGCTCGCCGCGCAGGTCCTCCTCGTTCTCGGCCTGCTCCTGGACCTTTACTGGCTCCCGGCCGACGGCTTCACCACGCTCCTGGCGATCCCGTTCCTCAAGGGCTGGCTCGTGAACCTGGGGTGGTTCTGGATCGTCTTCGCGCTTCTCGTCGTCGTGGGCACCTCGAACGCCGTCAACCTGACCGACGGGCTCGACGGGCTGGCGATCGTCCCCGTGATCACCGCCGGCTTTGCCTTCGGGGTCATTGCCTACCTCACGGGCAACTTCAAGGCGGCCGACTACCTGAAGATTCTCAACGTGAAGGGCGCGGGAGAGCTGTCCGTGTTCTGCGCGGCGCTCATTGGCGCGGCGATCGGGTTTCTCTGGTTCAACTGCTACCCCGCCGAGGTGTTCATGGGCGACGTCGGATCCCTCGCCCTCGGCGCCGCGATCGGGATGCTCGCCGTCCTCACCAAGACGGAGCTGCTCCTGCCGCTCATCGGCGGGCTCTACGTTCTCGAGGCGGGATCGGTCATCGTGCAGGTGGCGAGCTACAAGCTCACGGGCCGGCGCGTCCTGCGCATGGCGCCGCTGCACCACCACTTCGAGCTGGAGGGCTGGGCGGAGCCGAAGATCATCGTCCGCTTCTGGATCGTCTCGTTCGCGCTGGCGCTCCTGGCGCTGACGACCCTGAAGCTCCGATGAGAGGGCGTGAAGAAATCGACG
>CAZWXA010000044.1:0-15146 GCA_964637755.1 uncultured bacterium
GACGAGGCAGCGTTGATCCACGAGTGGGTCAAAGAAAGGCTCCACCACGCGTAGGCCCGTCGACCTCCCGGTTTCGGCGGGACGCGCTCCGCGCGCCGCTGAGCCGGCACGTTGGCCGCCAGACTGGGAGTTGACCTGGCGCGGGGCTCAGGGCGCGAGGTATTGCAGGAGCGTCGGGTCGGTTCGGACCGCCGCCGACGGCCCCTCGAGCGCGATCCGGCCCCGGTCGAGGACGTAGGCGTACGTGGCGACCTTGAGCGCCAGCTCGAGGTGCTGCTCGACGAGGACGATGGACAGCTGGCCGACGAGCTCCATCAGCCGCTCGGCCAGCTCCTCGATGACGCCGATCCACACGCCCTCGGTCGGCTCGTCGAGCAGCAGCAGCTTGGGCTTCGCCAGGAGCGCCCGGCCGATGGCCAGCATCTTGCGCTCGCCGCCGCTCAGCGTGGCCGCCGGCTGGCCGAGCCGCTGGCCGAGCTTGGGAAAGATCGACAGCACCCAGTCGATCGCCGTCCGGTCGCCTCCCGCGAGCAGCCCGACCTCCAGGTTGTCCCGGACCGACAGGCGGCCGAACACGCCCTGCTCCTGCGGCACGTAGCCGACGCCCAGCCGCACGCGGCGCTCGGTCGGCAGCCGCGTCGTGTCGCGGCCCTCGAAGACGATGCGGCCGCTCGCCGCCGGCAGCTCGCCGATGATGGTCCGCATCAGCGTCGTCTTCCCCGCGCCGTTGCGCCCCAGCACCGCGATCGCGCCCCGGCCGGGCGCGGCCAGGCTCACCCCGAAGAGCACCTGGCTCCGCTCGTAGGCCGCGCACAGATCGTGCACCTCGAGGATCGCCGCCTCAGACACGCGTCAGGTAGACCTCCTGCACCTTGCGGCTCCTCTGGATCTGCTCGACCGTGCCGCTGTCGAGGAGGCGGCCCTGATCGAGGACCGTGAGGACATCGCAGATCTCCCGGATGAAATCGAGGTCGTGCTCGACGATGACGACCGCGCAGGAGCGCTTGAGGGACAGCAGCAGCTCCCCGGTCGCCCGTCGCTCTTCCAGGCTCATCCCGGCGGTCGGCTCGTCGAGCAGCAGGAGCCTGGGCTCGCGGGCCAGGGCCATCGCGATCTCCAGCCACTGCTGCTGGCCGTGGGACAGGATGGCCGCGGGCGTGTCGGCGCGATCGACCAGCCGGAACGTCTCGAGGAGTCCCACCACCCGGTCGTGCAGCAGGCCCCGCGTCCGCGAGAAGACGAGGCCCGCGAGGGAGGTCCGCGCCTGGAGCGCGAGCAGCACGTTGTCGTACACCGACAGCGCCGGCATGACGCTCGTCAACTGGAACTTGAGGCTCAAGCCGACCCGCGCCCGCTCGGCCGGCGTGGCCAGGGAGATCTCGAGCCCGGCGAAGCGAATGATCCCCGCACTCGGCCGCTCCGCGCCCGCGATGCACTTCAGCAGCGTGCTCTTGCCCGAGCCGTTGGGACCGATGAGGCCGTGGAGCTGCTTCTCCTCCACCGCGAAATCGACGCCGCTGAGCGCGGCCAGCCCCCCGTAGATCTTGGTCACCCCGCGCGCCTCAAGCAGGGCCATCGACCACCTCTGCCGTCACCCGCTTCCGCCGGCCGGACAGGGCGCCGAACGCGCCGATCCGCTCGCGCTCGGACACGAGCAGGCTGATCAGCCCGGCCGGCCGGAAGAGGATCACCAGGAGCAGGAGCACGCCCAGGATGATCGGCCAGATCGTCGGGTAATTGTCGGCGAGCACGAAGCTCACGATCTCGATCACGACCACCCCGATGACCGAGCCGATCAGGGTGCCGACGCCGCCGAACAGGGCGTACAGCACGATCTGCGTCGACAGGACGACCCCGAGCATGTTCGGCCAGACGAATCCCTCGTGGACCGCGTAGAGCCCGCCCGCCAGCCCCGCGATGGCGCCGGCCACGGAAAAGACGATCGCCTTCAGGGTCTGAATCTCGTAGCCGAAGAAGGCCATCCGCGCCTCGTTGATGCGGATGCCCGCCAGCGCCAGGCCGAACTGCGAGCGCACCAGGAACCGGCAGACGAGGTAGACGCCGACCACGGTCACGAGGGCGAAGTAGTAGAAGGCGGCTCCCTCCACGAGCTCGTAGCGACCCGCCGTCATCGGCGGGATCGACGGGATGCCGTTCTGGCCGCCCAGGTAGTACCAGCCGCGCGCCAGGCGATCGCCCGCGTACGAGCCCGTCAGCGTGCCGAGCGCCACGAAGATGACGCTCGGGGGGTGCCGGCCGAGCAGCACGAAGCCCGCGATCAGGAACGAGAGCAGGAGCCCGATCAGGAGCCCGAGGGGAAGCAGGACGAAGATGGCCCGCATCCCCAGATCGCGAGCGAGCAGCGCCACGCCGTAGCCCGCCGCGCCGAAGAAGAGCGCCTGGCCGAAGCTCATGATGCCGGCAAATCCCCACACGAGGTCGAAGCTCAGCGAGAGGAGCGTGAGGATCAGCACGCGGGTCACGAAGACGACCCAGAAGTCCTTCAGGACGAGGGGAAGCCCGGCGAAGACCACGAGCAGGCCGACCTCGAGCATCGGGATCACCGGGGCCCGGAGGAGCGCCCGCGGGGCAGTCGCCCCGCGGGCCGCGGCCTTCCCGATCACCACCCGATCCTCTTCACCGGCACCGGCCGCCGGAGGCCCCTCGATGGCGGGGGAGCGGCCGCCTCAGCACTCCTTGGGGTCGACGAGCCCCTTGCTCCGGGACACGATCTCGTAGTTTCCGCTCTTGGCCACCGCGATGTACATCCGCATCTTGCAGTGGCGCTTCCCCGGCACCATCTCGGAGGGACCACCCGGTCCTTCCGCGATCTTCGCGTGGTCGAGGGCGGCCGCGACCGCGTCGCGATCGACCTTGCCGGCCTCCTTCACGGCCGCCTCCCAGAGGCGCAGGCCCCGGTACATCCCCGTCGCGGCCCCCCCGGCCGTGAAGACGATCTTCCCGGGGAACTCACGGTCGTACTGGGCCTGGATCTTCGCGCTGCCCGGGTCCTGCTTCGTCACCTCCCGGAAGTAGTCGAGACAGCTCGCCAGCCCTTCCATCTCGTGGGCCGCGTTGAGGTTCAGCAGGTTCTCGTCGTAGAACACGCAGGAGAGCCGCCCGCCACGCTTGCTGAAGCCCGCCTCGGAGACCTGCTTGATGAACGGCGCCAGGCCCGGCGGGATGACCGTGTTGAAGACCACGTCCACCTTGTTCGTCATGATCTTGTTCACGGTGGCGCTGTACTCCACCTGGTCGAGCGGGTAGTACTCCTCGAAGACCACCTCGCCCCCGCTGGCCTCGATCACCTTCCGGGCATACTGGTTGAGCACGTGAGGCCAGACGTAGTTGGCCGAGGGGAGCGCGAAGCGCTTCCCGCCGTTCTTGATGAGCCAGGGGATCAGCTCGTCGCACTGCTGGGCCGGCGTGGGGCCAGTGCAGAAGATGTACGGCGTGCACTCCAGGCCCTCGTAGAGCTGCGGATAGATGTAGAGGGTCTTCCCCCGGGTCACGATCACGTCCTTGATCGCGTTCCGCATGGAGCTGGTGATCCCGCCGAGGACGACGTCGACCTTGTCGCGCTGGATGAGCTTGCGCACGTTGGCCACGGCCACCGACTCGTTGGACGCCGTGTCCTCGATGAACAGCTCGAGGGGACGCCCCAGCAGGCCGCCCTTCGCGTTGATGTCCTTCACGACCATCCTGGCCACGTTCGCATTCGCGTTGCCGGCGAAGCCGATGGCCCCCGTCAGGTCCGTCGCGATGCCCACCTTGATCGGGTCCGCCGCGTGGGCCCACTGCGGGCGGATCACCCAGCTCCCCGCCCCGGTGGCGATCGCCCCCGACATCCAGGCCGCGGTCTTCAGCAGATCCCGGCGGCTCATCACGGACGCGCTATGTTGACTCTCGTTCTCGCGCATGGCTCACACCGTCCTTCCCGCGGTCAACCCTCGCGGCCACAGCTTGACGAGGATCACCGCGATCACGAAGACCAGGACATCGGCGAGGACCGGCGCGATCACCCACGGCAGCGCCGCGCTCAGGACCCCGATCACCCCACCCCCGACCACCGACCCCTCGAACGTGCCCACCCCGCCCAGCATCACGGCCAGGAAGCCCTGGATCAGGAAGCGGATCCCGAGATCGGCGGAGAGGGAGAACACGGGCACCACCAGGGCGCCCGCCAGCCCCGCCAGCGCCGCACCGAACGCGAAGGTCAGGGCGTAGATCCGGCTGGTCGAGATGCCGGACACCCGGGCCAGCGACGGGTTCTCCAGCGCCGCCCGCACCCGCAACCCGAACGACGTCCGCGTCAGCAGGAGATAGCTCCCCACCATCACCAGGATCGTGATGACCACGATGGCCAGGCGCCATCTGGACAGATGGATCGCGCCGATCGTCAGCGAGCCGACGAGCGGCTCGGGGACCGCGCGATAGAGGCCCCCGATCAGCGCGCGCACCGTCTCGCGGATGGCGAGGCCGAGGGCGTAGGTGCCCAGCATGGCGATGAGGGGCGCGGCGTAGAACCGCCTGATGACGAGACGCTCCAGCACGAGCGCGACGGCGGCCACGGCGGCAGGGGCGGTCAGCATGCCGAGCCAGATGGGCAGGGTCCATTCGTGGAAGAGGAAGACCCAGTACGCGCCGAGCAGCACGAACTCACCGTGCGCGAAGTTGAAGATGCCCATCATGCCGGCGATGACGCCGAGGCCGAGCACGACCAGGATGATGATCGCGCCGAAGTTCAGCACCTCGAAGACCGCCGTGACCGCGCTCTCCATCACCGTCCGTGCTCACGGCCCATCCGGCGAGCCCGGCGGATCAGGCTGATCGACGTCGGGGGGAGCGACCGCCGCCCCCCCCGACACCCCCCACCCGGGAGCCCGCGGAGCATTGCGTCACACCCTCGCCTTCCCCCACGCCTCCTACATCGTCCTCCAGTCGTCCGACCGTTCGAAGGCGGCGGCCGCTCGGTAGATCGTCGGCTCGTCGAAGTGCCTGCCCACCAGCATCAGCCCGACGGGGAGGCCGTCAGCCATGCCGCAGGGCACGGACATCGCCGGATGGTGCGTGATGTCGAACGGCGCCGTGTTGCCGATCATCTCGAGGGCCCTTTGCACGTACTCCTCGCGGCTCGCGTCGGGCCCGGGCAAGGGGGTCGCCTTCATCGGCGTTGTCGGCATGAGCAGGAGGTCGACCTGCCCGAGCACCTGGTCATAGGCGGCGGTCAGCCGGCGCGTGATGTTCATGGCCTTTCCATAGTAGCGGGAGCCGTGGGCACCGAGGACGTACGTGCCCAGCATCAGGAAGAGCTTGGTCGTCTCCGACAGCTCGTTCGCGCGCTGGCGCCAGCCGCGATGGAAGTCCATCAGCGAGACGGCGTAGAGGTCCGGCCGGCTGAGCCCGAAGCCGTCGCCCCACATCATCGTCTGGGTCAGCCCCTCGACGCCGATCGGCGTCCAGATCGCGGGGGCGAGCAAGTGCATCGGGATCGAGACCTCCTCGACCTTCGCGCCGAGGCTCGCGAGCCGGGCCGCGGCGGCGAGCACCTTCTCGCTGACCGCCTTCTCCGCGCCCGCCTGCTGGAAGCCTTCCTTGACGACGGCGATCTTCAGCCCCGTGACGCCGCCGTCGAGCGCCCGCGAGTACGGGTGGACCGTGGGGGCCTTGATGCGAGGATCGTACCCGTCGTCCCCGGCGATGACCTCGAGGAGGAGCGCGTTGTCGGCGACGGTCGCCGTCATGGGGCCGGCGTGGTCCACGAAGATCTCGATGGGCATGATGCCGGTGTACGGCACGAGCCCCCAGGTCGGCTTCATGCCGCAGATGCCCGAGAACGACGCCGGCATCCGGATCGAGCCGCCCTGGTCGCAGCCGATCGCCATGTCGGCTTCGCCGAGGGCGACGACGACCGCGCTCCCCGACGAGGAGCCGCCGGCGGAGTAGCCCATCTTGTGGGGGTTGTGCACCGGGCCGGTGGCGTTGGTGTGGCTGCCGCCCGACAGGCAGAAGTACTCGCAGTGCGTCTTCCCGATGATCTCCGCCCCCGCGTCGAGCATGCGCGTCACGACCGAGGCGTCGAAGTCGGGAATGTACCCTTCCAGCGTCGAGGCGCCGTTCATCATGGGCACGCCCGCGACCATGACGTTGTCCTTCACGGCGACCCGCTTGCCCGCGAGCTTCCCGGCGGGCGCCCCCTTGATCGACGTCTTGCGATACCAGGCGTTGCGCGGGTTCTCCTCGGCCGCGGGGCGGTAGCCCGGCGTGCGCGGGTACTTCACCGTCGGAACCTCGTCCGGCATGGCGTCGACGAGGTTGTAGGCGGCGACGTAGCCTGCGAAGAGGGAGCGGAACGACTCGAGGTCGGCGTCGCTCAGAGACAGCCCGCACCGCCGGGCCACGTCGTGCATCTGTGCCGGAGACGGCATCTGGACAGCCATGTCGCCCTCCCCTTGGGGATCCTGAGGAGCTAGGCTCGGCCGAGACCCGCGTTCCGACCGAGACCGCGAGTCCAGCGGGTGAAGCAGCGCGCGCCTCGCAAGCGCGCACCGTCGAACGGCCAGACACGGATAGCAGGAAAGCCCGGGCCAGTCAAGGCGATGCCCGAGCGAATCACGATCGCCGGACTACGCCGCAGAGCACCTTCACGGAGACAGCCGCGCGAAGGATTTTCCTCGGTCAGGAGGGCGACTGGCCTGCCGACCGAGCATCAGGGCCGACAAAGCGCCCAGCACGAACCAGAACAGCACGAGCCCGGCCAGGGAAAAGGCGCGGAACTTCCACACCAGGCCCATCGGGAGGGGGACGGGATCAGGGTTGCTCGGCGTGACCAGGCAGATCACCGCCGCGTACCCGCCGTAGAGCGCCAGCACCATGAGGAGCCTGCGTCCCCTGCCGAGCCGGGGTTCGCGGAGCCTGACGAGCGCGCGATCGATGGCGAAGGCTGCGACGGCCCCCGCGATCGACAGCCCGACAATGCCCAGATAAAGCCGTTGCCGGTAGTAGATCGTCCCGGGATCGCCGACGGCCGGCGGGTTGGCCGGGTACTTGAGGAAGGGGAGGACGGCGGCCGACCAGCACCCGACGAGGGCCAGCAGCAGGCCCAGCCTCCCCGCGCCGATCTCGGGCACCCAGCGCTGGACGGCGGAGTACACGGCGGCGAAGAGGAGACCGAACGTGATGCCGTACATCGCGAAGCCCAGGAAGAGGCCCACCCGCTGCACGGCACGGGTCACCACCGGCTCCTCATGCGCGGGACCCCGGATCTGCCCCTCCAGATCGACGGCCTGCTGGATCAGCCGCTCCGTGAAGAGTAAATGGAAGACGGCCGTGACCAGCGCCGCCGCCAGAGCCCCGACCAGCGCAGCCTTGAGGACGGCACCAAGCTCGCGCTCGGCCACTCCTTGGCGGTCCCCCGAACTCTACCGTGGAATCAGGATTGCCTTCCCCTCAGTGGCAGGGGAACCCCGCCACATGGCGGGCGTCGTGCACCAGCGCGTGGATGAAGTTCCTGGCGTAGGCGGCATCGCCCTGCACGAGCGACAGCGACTGCCCCTGATCGAAGGCCAGGACGTTGAACACGAGCGCCGCCATCAGCGCCAGCGCCATCAGCGCCAGCATCGAAGCCCGGGCAGGGAGGGGAACGCGGTCGAACATGGTCTACGTACCTCCTTCGGATGATCTGTGTGAGCGAGCAGCGTGGCCCTTGTCTTTCGCGCACTCGCCTGCGCGCGCGTCGATCTCCTGCCGGGAGAGGATCCCCTTCTCGACCACGAGCTTCTCCAGGGCGGCGAGCCAGCGCTCGTAGTAGCTCCACCCCTCCACCTCGCCCTGATTGCGGCGCTCCCAGTCGGCGATCTCGGCGATCAGTCGAGAGCGGAACTCCTCCCAGTCGGAGAAGACGCCCCGGTCGTGGAGCACCATCGCCACGCTGAAGGCGCGGCTTTCCCACGGCGAGCCGAAGACGGGCTTGTCATTCTCGAGGGGAAGGGCGGTCTGGCGGAGGGCCCGCAGGATCTTCGCCTCCCGCCGCCGCATCTCCATGGCACGATCCGGGCGCTCGCCGTCGTTGCTCACGGAACCCATTCGGTCGCCCCTATGCCGGTGCGCGACGCGTCGAGCACACCCAGCCAGCGGCCGGCTCGGCCCCGTCAGCTTCCTTCAGCAGGGCCTGAGTCCTCGCGGACCCGAGGAGGGCCACGAGATCGGGATACACGCCCATGTCCTCCTGGGCCGAATGCGCAGCCAGGAAGCTCATCAACCTCGAGGTCTCCGTCCGGATCCGGGACCCCGCCGCTCCCTGGCCGACGAGAGCCCTCACCTCGCCGATCAGGTCCGTGATGCGGCCATGATCATCCCGCAAATCCGCGATCGGCTCCGCCAGCTGCTTCTCCACCAGCGGGAAGAGGAGCTCTTCCTCCACCCACATGTGCTGGCGAACGCTCTCGGCGGCGCGCTCGAGGAGCGCCCCCTCGACCTTTCCCTGGTCCAGCTCCTCCTGGAAGTCCATCAGAAACCCTTCGGCCCTGTGATGGGCGTGCTGGAAGAACTGGACGAGGATCGTCTCCTGCTGCTCAAGCATCGCCGGCGCGCTCCGCCACCTTCCGGTCGATGTCCTCCTTCGAGAGGATCCCCTTCTCGATCAGAGTCTTCTCGAGCGCCAGCAGCCACCGCTCGTAGAAGCGATAGAGCTCTTCGTTCCCCCGATTGTCGCGCTCCCAGCTCCTGATCGCGGAGACCACCCGCCAGCGGAAGTCGTCGAAGGGGAAGTGGCCCTGCTCGATGAGCGCGAGGGCCACGCCGAATGCCCGCTTCTCCCACTCCGACTGGAAGGTGAGCTCTCCGCTCCGCCGCGGGAGGACGTCCGCGATCTTCCGGTTTACCGTCAGCTCCTCAGCGCTCATTGTCCGCCTCCCGCACCGCGCCTAGACCTTCGCGACCCCGATCATGCCGTCGCGGGTGACCAGCTTGGCCAGCTCCTGCTCGCTCATGCCGTCGGTGCCGGCGGGGCGCTCCGGCATCACGAAGTAGCGGATCTCGGCGCTGGTATCCCACACGCGGGCCTCCACGTCCTGGGGCAGGTCGAGGCCGAAGTCTTCCTTCAGCAGCTTGCGCGGCTCGATGACCATCCGCGACCGGTACTGGGGATACTTGAACCAGTTGGGGGGGAGGCCCAGCACCGGCCAGGGATAGCAGGAGCACAGCGTGCAGACGATGACGTTGTGGACCTTGGGGGTGTTCTCCACGCAGACCATGTCCTCGCCCTGCACGCCGCTGATGCCCAGCTCCTTGCACGCCTTCGTGGCATTCTCCAGGAGCCGCTTCTTGAACGCCGGATCGACCCAGGCCTTGGCCACGACCTTGGCGCCGAGATGGGGCCCGATGTCCTTCTCGTAGAGGCTGGCCATGCGGTCGACGAGGTCGCTGGTCATCAGCCCCTTCTCGATGAGAAGGGCCTCCAGGGCGCTGGTGCGGGCCGCCGCCTCCGCCTCGGACTTCGGGTACGTCTCGTGAATGGGCGGTGGACTACTCCCTACGCTTCGTGCGCTCATGCCGACCACCTCCGGGTCCCGTCGTCTGAGACCCTGTTCACGACTTCACTCACGCCTTGTCCAGGTAGCTCTCCCAGGCGTCGAAGTACACGGTCTGGTTCGGCTCCGCCGTGTCTCCCCAGAGCTCGCGGGCGTCGAAGGCCACGTTGTAGCAGTACTGGGGGTTCTCGCCCTTCCCGTGGGCGTTGGTGTCCGGGAGGACGTAGGCGTCGTTCACGGTGTGTATCACGCCGCGCTTGCCACGGATGTATCGTGCCAGGCGCGTGTGCCCGGTGGGGTTGACGTTGCGGGCCACGACACGGTCGCCCGCGCGGAAGCGAGGCTTGGCCGCCACCTCCCGCCGTGTGGCAGCCCCTTCGTACGCAAGCTTCGCAAAGCCCGCCACCGACTGGGGGTCCTCCTTGCGGGGGATCGGAGCATCGGGGTTGCTCAAGTAATAGCGGGTCCGGGCGTCCCACTCGTCCTTCGTCAGGTAGCCCTTCTCCACCATGTTGTTGCCCATGGTGTGGAGCCAGTGCTCGTAGTACCTGGACGAGAGGTAGTCGACCGGGTGCATGCGCTCGATGCCGTGGCGAAACTCGTCCAGGTTGTAGCGCCCCGTCCCGAAGGTGGCCCACAAGATGGCGAAGACCACTTTCTCCCAGTCGGAGTGGAAGACGGGCTCCCTGGGCTCTACTTCGACGCGTCCCAGCCCGTGGATTCCGCCCAGGTCATGTGCATCGTTCATGTGCCCCTCCCCTCTCACCACCGTTTCGCTCTTCCAATCGCAATCGGAGCGTTGTTGGAGGCGCCATGCAGCTCGACGATTTGCCAATCACCGTAGGTCTCTACCGTACGAATAGCGTGCTGTCAATAGTGCAATCTGCCCGGTCGACCCGGCCGGGCGGGCCAGCTTCCAGGCGTCCCTCTGCGATTCCATCCCTCCCCTCACGGGTGTCCCGACCCGCCCGCGGCCGGACGCGGCCTATTTCATCGACCGCGGCAGGAACAGGGCCAGGTCGGGGAACAGCATCAGCAGCACGAGCAGCGCCAGGTCCGCCCACAGGAACGGCAGGACGCCCCGATAGATGGTCTTCATCGGAACGTCCCGGGCGATCCCGCTGACGACGAAGACGTTGATCGCCACCGGGGGCGCGATCATGCCCGCCTCGCACACCACGACGATGATCACGCCGAACCAGATGGGGTCGAACCCGAGCGCCTGTGCCACCGGGAAGAAGATCGGCACCGTGAGGAGGACCATGGCCAGCTCGTCCATGAACCCGCCCATGATGACGTAGCCCAGGATCATGAGCGCCATCGTGGCCCACGCCGGCAGGGGCAGCGCCCCGATCGACGAGGCCACCGCCATGGGCAACTGGGTGACGGCGAGGAAGTAGCCGAGGATGATGGCGCCGATCACGATCCCGAAGATGACCGCCGTGGTCTGGACGGTCTCGACCAGCACCGCCAGCAGCGTGCGCCACGTGAGCGCCCGCCGGGCGAGAGCCAGCCCGAACGCGCCGGCGGCGCCGATCGCCGCCGCTTCCGTCGCCGTGAAGGCCCCGACGTACATGCCGCCGATGACGAGGACGAACAGCCCCAGCACCGGCCACACCCCGCGCAGCGCGACGACCCGCTCCCGGACCGGCACGCGGGCGGTCGCCGGACCGAGCGCCGGGTTGCGCCAGGTCACGACCGCGATGGCGCCGACGTACAGCAAGACGAGGACGATGCCAGGGACCACACCGGCGAGGAAGAGCTTGCCGATCGACTGCTCGGTGAGGATGCCGTAGAGGAGGAACATGACGCTGGGCGGGATGAGGATCCCCAGCGTGCCGCCGGCGGCAATGGAGCCGGTGGCCAGGCGCGGGTCGTACCCCTGGCGGCGCATCTCGGGCAGGGCGGCCACGGCCATCGTCGCCGAGGTGGCGAGGCTCGAGCCGCACACGGCGGCGAAGCCGCCGCACGCCACCACGGTCGCCATCGCCAGCCCGCCGGGCCGGTGGCCGAGCCATCGGTTGGCCGTCTCGTAGAGCTCGCGACTCAGGCCGCTCATCGCCGCAAACTGCCCCATGAGCACGAAGAGGGGGATGACGGTGAGCGTGTACGAGGCGACCGAGCTGTAGGGAGCGAGGCCCAGCATGGCCAGGGCCGGATCGAGCCCGGCCACGGCGGCAAAGCCCGCGAAGCCCACCACCCCCATGGCGACTCCGACCGGCGTGCCGCAGAAGACCAGCAGCAGCATCGCGGCGATGCCAAGCGTGCCCATCCCGAGCGAGCTCATCGCATCATCGTCCGCCCCCACGCGGTCAGGATCCGGCCGAGGAGCGCCAGCGCCATCACCGCGCTGCCGAGGGCCGCCGCGTAGATGAACGGGGCGGCCGGCAGCCCCAGGATGGTCGACACCTCGCCGGTGAGCCACACCTGTCGCGCCTGGCCGGCACTTCGCCAGGCGATCAGCATCCAGAAGACGGTGCCGAGGAGCGCGTTGCCCGCGACGAACGCGGCGCGCAGGCGCGGCGGAAAGCGCTCGACCGCGATGTCCACGACCACCTGTCCCCCGATCAGCGCCGTGGAGCCGAGCCCGAAGAAGACGACCAGCGCCATGGCGAACTCGCTCAGCTCGAGCGCGCCGGGAAGGGGCCGGTTCAGGAGGTACCGGCCGAGGACGTCCGCGACGGTCAGCAGCGCCATCGCCGCGAGACACCCGGCTGCGACCACGGTGAGCAGGCGGCAGAGCGGCGACGCGACCGCGTCCGCCCTCGCGGCCGCGCGCACCGCCCAGCCGCCGCCGGGCGTGCTCACGGATCGTATCGCTCGAGAGCCCTTCTCAGATCGTCGAGGGCCTGGCGGCCGGGCAGCCCCTTGGCCTGCATGCTCGTGAGCCATTGGCCCTCGACCGGCTCGAGCCGGGACGCCCAGCGGTGGCGCTCCTCGGCGGAGAGCGTGTGGATCGTCGCCCCTGCCTTCCGGGCGGCCGCGATCCCCTCCTCCTCGTTACGGTCCCAGGCGGCACCGGTGAACTCGGCCGCCCAGGCGCCACCGAGGTCGTCGATGACCTTGCGGAGGCCGGGCGGGAGGCTGTCGTACTTCCGCTGGTTCATGGTGACGAAGAAGGTCGTGGCGTAGAGATTGACCACCGTGTGGTGGCGGACCACCTCGGCGAGCTTGAAGCCGGAGATCGCCTCCCAGGGGAACAGGGTGCCGTCCACCACGCCCCGCTCGAGGGCGCTGTACACCTCGGGGGCGGCGACGGTGACCGGCGTGGCGCCGAGGGCCTTCACCATCGAGACCGTGAGGGCGGTCGGCGCCCGCAGCTTGAGGCCCATCAGGTCCTCGGGCACGCGGACCGGCTTCCTGGCCATGTGGATCTGGCCCGGCGGGTGCACGAAGAGCCAGAGCACCTTCACGCCGGCGTGTTCGGCCTTGAGGTACTTGTCGTAGAGGGACCAGACGGCCTGGCTGCCGCCCTTGGCCGACCGGTAGAGCAGCGGCAGCTCGCCCACCGAGGTGAGCGGGAACCGGCCGGGGGTATAGCCGTGCGTGCCGAACCCGATGTCGGCGATGCCGTTCTTGACGAGGTCCCAGTGGTCAGCTGGCTTGCCGAGCGTGCCGCCGGGGTAGATCGTCACCTTGAGCCGGCCGCCGCTCCTCTCCTCGACCATCTTGGCCCACGGGACGAGCACGTTCCGGTGATGGCCGTGGCCGATGCCGACCCAGCTCGAGAACCTCAGCTCGACCGGCTTGTCCTGGGCGGCGCCGGGACCGGGTGAGAACCAGACGAGGGCCAGGGTCACAACGGCGGCCTTCCACGCGTATCTCATCCCGGTGTCCTCGTCAGGGAGCCGTCCGACCCCGTCTCGATACGTCACCCACGCCGAGCCCTCGGCGGCTCGTCTGCCGGCGACAACGGCTCGGTCCGGCCCCGCCCTGAAGCCCGCGGCTCGTACCCACGGATTCGCGCCACGAGACCCGGCCGTCGCGCAGACGATGTCGGAGGGAAAGCGGGTCGATCCTCATCATCCCAGGCGCTCGCGCGGCGTCACGGCGGCTCAGTCTAGCGTATCGCCTGTCGATCTGCCGCCAACGCTGCCGCGTCCCGCGATGATCGCGGCGGCGCCATGAACTTCGCCAAACGTTGGGATTCTGGTCAACGCCGCTGCGACCTGACGGCGGCGGGCCCACGTGGCTGCCTCCGCTCCCGTGGAGGAGGCCGTGAATCTGATAGAGTGTCCGCATGGCGAGCAAGGGCCGGCGCCTGGGCATGACGCCGGAGGAGATTACATCCACGACGCGGCTCGTTGTGGGAGTAGTCCCAGCAGGGATCAGCCAACGGCACAATGCTGTGGGTTGTGTCGCTCCCGCGAGCATCCTGAACCGAGGGCCATCCCGTTGAGTGGTTCCGATCGCCGGAAGTCGCCGAGGGAGGGAAAGTCCATGACACGATGGGCAACGGTGACGACTGCCATGGCGCTCGGCCTTGCTCTGGCCATCCCGGGGTACGTCGCGGCGGCGACTATCTACGGCATGATCCAGCAGGGCGGCCGGCCGCTCGCGGACACCGGGGTCGAGCTGTCCTGTGATGGGAAGCGTGAATCGCGGCAGACCGACGCTCGAGGCGCCTATCGCTTCACCGTCAGCCAGACGGGGCGTTGCCAGCTTCACGTTCAGGGCGCCTCCGCGCCCGTCATCGTCTACGACGACCCGACCCGTTACGACTTCGAGGTCCGACAGGACGGCGGCGGGCCACGCTTGATCCGGCAATAGGGCATGCGGCTCGCGTGGGTGTCGTGGGGCAACGTCAAGTGGCTGATCGCCACCCTGGCGATTCCGGCCGCGCTCGGGTACGCCTCCTACCAGTACGAGAAAACGTCATCCGCTCGGCAGGCCGACGAGGGCCGGTTGCGCCTGTACACCGAGCTCCTGAGCAGGCGGGAGGAGGCGGACACTGGCGTCCGCAAGGGAATCTTCGACAAGGTGATCGAGACCTACCTGAAGCCCGGCGGCGAGGACCTCGAGCAGAAGCTCGTCGCGCTGGAGTTGCTGGCGCTCAACTTCCACGAATCCCTGAACCTGAGCCCGCTCTTCTGGCAGCTCGAGCGCCAGATCGGCCGCAGCCGCGGTGCCGCGCAGAAAGACACCTTGTCGAGGCAGCTGGACCGGATCGCGCGAGAGGTCAAGGACCGCCAGGTCGAGGTGCTCGAGGTCGTCGGGGCCAAGCGTGATGGAAGCATCGACTTCGAGGAGCTGAGCCAGAAGCCCGTGCCGCTCTTCGACGAGGACCTCGTGTTCCGGGACCCGGACCCGTTGGCCGGCGGTCGAGAGCTGAGGCGTCGCTTCAAGGTCGAGGCCGTCGAGCACGATGCGGCCGGGCATCGCGTGCTCGTTCGTGCCCACGACGGGAAGACGCAGTGGGTGTTCTGGGTCGACCCGTTCGACTTCCCCTTCGTCGATTTCGTGCGCCTCTCGAGATCCGAGCGGTTCACGGCGGTGCTGCGGACCTACCGGCCAGGATCGGCGCAGATCACGTTCATCTACTTCCCGAGTTCTCGCAGCGGCGTCAAGGACCGGCCCTTCATGGACGAGGTCATCTCCGACCTCCGGCGCGATGCG
>CAZWXA010000045.1:0-3245 GCA_964637755.1 uncultured bacterium
CGCGACGGTCAGTGCAGGAGTCCCACCAGGAGCACGCCGGTGCCGAGCCCGGCGAGAAAATACACGAGCAGCAGCCACCAGGCATCGAATCGCCCGCGCTTCGCGCCCTCCGCGAATCCGCGTACCCATCCCTCCTGCTCGGCGTCCAGGGCGAGGTCGATGACCTCGTGTTCCGGGCTCACGACCGAACGCGAGGCACCGGCCGAGATCTCGTCCCACGCCAGCAGCGCCCTGAGGTAGGCGATCCGCGCCGCCCGAGAGGTTCCCGACCGGCCCGGGTTCCGTCCCCCGGGGCGCTCGAGCTCCTGAACCCGGGCCGAGGGTACGAACCTGTCGGGAGAGGGCTCGATGTCGGCATGCGGCGCGGCCGGTCGCCAGCGTGCCGGGACCGAGTCTCCGGCCGCCCGGGGGGCCACCGCCTGGGACTTCGCGCGTTCGACGGACCGGTGCATGGCGTTGTACGGGCAGCAACCCTTGTACCACGGACGAGCGAATGAGAACGGCTCGATCTCGCGGGGACTTATCCATCACCCGGCCGCGCCTGCCGGGTGGGCGTGGCGACGAGAAGGGGGGAGATTGGGAAGACCTCGAGACAGAAACGGAAAAGTCATTCCACTTGACGCTGCGGTCCGGACAGCCCATCCTCGGCGCAGCCGTGCTGCGGGAGCCCGACCGCTCGGGGCGCGGTGCTGAACGGGACCCCACCATTTGGAGCGATCCGAGTGACCCATAGCCTCTACCCGGCGGTCGGATTGGACGCTGGCCTCGTTCCGAATCGTGAGTGGCTGTTTTCGCCCGGGAGGACAGAGATGGTCCGTCTCGGGGGCGATGAACTGCGACGTCCTCCGGCGACCCGGTGAGCAGACCGCTTGACGACTGAGAGAGGCACCGTGAGGCCGGCGCCGACGCGGGCGAGGGGATTGGCCGCGTGCCTGGCGATCGTGCTGCTGTCGGCCGGGAGCGCCCTGGCACAGGCGAAGCCGACCGGCGAGCTGACCGTCGCGCTCTCGAGCTTTGCCACCGAGGTGCTCGATCCCGTGCTCGGCGGCCACGGCGTCAAGTTCTATCTCGCGCTGATCTTCGACTACCTGATCGGGGTCACGCCCGACGGCCAGCTGAGCCGGGAGACCGGCATCGCCAGCTCCTGGGAGCCGTCGGCCGACCACAAGCGCTGGACCTTCACCCTGCGCCGGGGCGTACGCTTCCACAACGGCGACGAGCTGACGTCGGCGGACGTGAAGTTCAGTCTCTTGCGCGCCATCAGCAAGCGCTCGACGACGGGCTACGCGGGTGTCCTCCGCATGCTCCTCCAGGACATCGAGACGCCGTCGCCCGACAAGGTGGTCATCGTCACGAAGGAGCCCACCCTCGTCATCCCGTCCTACCTCTCCCGCGCGCTCTCGAGCGAGGGCATGATCCTCCCCAGGAAGTACGTCGAGGCCGTCGGCGACGACGTCTTCGCCCGGAAGCCCGTGGGAAGCGGCCCGTACCGCTTCGTCGAGCACGTGACCGGCTCGCACATACGGTTCGAGGCAGTCGACCGGCACTGGCGCATCGGCACGCCGAAGTACCGGACCGTGACCTTCCGGGTCATCCCCGAGGAATCGACCCGGATGGCCATGGTCCGGCGGGGCGAGGTCGACGTGGCCGACGTGAGCCGTGATCGCGTCCGCGAGATCGAGCGCGCCGGGTTCCCCGTCCACTACCGCAACAACGACGCCCTCCTGCACCTCTGGTGGATCCTCCCCTGGGACAAGACCCCCATCAGAGACCGGCGGGTCCGCGAGGCGCTGAACCTCGCGATCGACCGCGCGGAGCTGGCCGCGACCATCTTCGGCGGCAAGGCCGAGCCCGCGGCGATCCCGTTCGGCCTCACCTGGACCCTCCGCGACGTGAAGTTCAAGGGTGACGGCAACTCGGAGTACCCGTTCGATCCCGCGCGGGCGAAGAAGCTCCTGGCCGAGGCGGGCTACCCGGGAGGTTTCCCGATCAGCATCTTCGCCTACCAGCTCCCCGGGCTCGCCGAGGGCAGGGAGATGGCCGAGGCGATCGGCGGGTACTGGCAGAAGATCGGCGTCCAGCCGAAGCTGATCCCGGTGGACTACCCGGCCTTCAGAAAGCAGTGGGTGGACCGGACGGCTCCCGGCGCCGTCGGGTACTACAACCTGCCGAACCGCGACTGGATCGGCTCCTACACGCTCCTCGAGAAGTTCGCGTACACACCCTCGAAGCCGACGGACACCGTCGGCGACGCCGAGATCGACGCCATGCTCAACGCCGTCCTCCGCGAGACCGACCGCGAGAAGATCAACGGGCTCCTGCGGAGGATCTTCGCGCGGCTCCGGAGCGAGCATTACGGCATCCCGCTCGTCCACCTCCACACGCCCTACGTGACGTCGAAGCGGATCCCCCGGTGGAACCCGGGGTCGGTCATGCTCGACCTCAACATCGACGACCTGGTGAGCCAGCGCTGAGCGGGTCCAGCCGGCCGCGCGACCTGCTCAGCATCGCGCCAGACAGGGCACCCGGCGACGGGACACCCGTGCCGGCTCACCGCGCCTGAGCCGATGAGCCGCTTCATCCTGGCGCGGGTGACCCAGTCGCTCCTGACCCTGGTGCTCCTCTCGCTCGTGATCTTCGTCCTCGCCCGGGCCACGGGCGACCCGCTCACGCTGGTCCTGCCGATGGTCGCGACCGAGGAGGACTTCGCCAACGCCCGCCGGTACCTCGGCCTCGACCAGCCCCTGCACGTCCAGTACCTCATGTTCCTGGGCAAGGCGGCCACCGGGGACTTCGGCACCTCGATCCGCGCCCGCCGGCCGGTCAACGAGCTGCTCCGGCAGCGCCTGCCCAGCTCGCTCGCGCTCGGCGCCTTCTCCATGGCGGTGAGCCTCGCCTTCGCGTTCCCTCTGGGCGTGCTGGCGGCCGTCTGGAAGGGCCGGGCGATCGACACGGCGGCCAAGGCCGTCGCCGCGCTCGGTCAGGCGCTCCCTACCTTCTGGGTCGGCATCGTGCTGATCGAGGTGGTGGCGGGCCGGCTCCAGTGGCTCCCCGCCGGCGGGAACGAGGGCCTCCTGAACTACGTCCTGCCGGGCTTCACCCTCGGCTGGTTCGTCATCGCCGGCCTGATGCGGCTCCTGCGCTCCTCGATGCTCGAGGTCCTCGATTCGGACTTCGTGCGGACCGCGCGCGCCAAGGGCGCGGGGGAGGCCGCGGTGATCTGGCGCCACGCGCTCCGGAACGCG
>CAZWXA010000045.1:3255-4421 GCA_964637755.1 uncultured bacterium
GTTCACGGGCGTCTACCTCGGGATCCTCGTGACGACGGCGATCGTCGTCGAGACCGTCTTCGCCTGGCCGGGGATGGGGCGCCTCGCCTACGAGGCGATCAGCGGGCGGGACTTCCCCGTGATCCAGGCGGTCGTGCTCGTCACCGCGCTGATCGTGGTGGTGGTGAACCTCGTCGTCGACCTCCTCTACGCGGTCATCGACCCGCGAATCCGCCTGGCGCCGTGACGTCAGGGGTGGGGGGCGCAACACGCACGAGACGGCCTCCCGTCTTCCCCACGGTCGTCATCGTGGGATTCGTGCTGCTGGCCGCGCTGGCCGAGATCCTGAGCCCCGGCGACCCGTACGCGCAGAGCCTCCGTGCCCGGTTCACGCCGCCCGTCTGGGACGCGGGCGGCTCCTGGACGCACCTCCTCGGGACGGATCGGCTCGGACGCGATGTCCTGTCGCGCATCATCTTCGGGGCCCGCGTGTCGCTCGCGGCGGGCGTGCTCACGGTGCTGCTCGCCGGCGCGGTCGGCGCGACGATCGGCCTGGCCGCCGCCTATTCCCGCGGCCGGGTCGGCGCCGTGTTGATGCGCGTCACCGACGCGACGCTCGCCTTTCCCGTCATCCTGCTCGCCCTCATCCTCGCCGTCACGGTGGGGCCGAGCTTCGCCAACGTCGTGGTCGCGATCGCCGTGATCCTCTGGGCCCGGTACGCGCGCGTCATCTACGGCGAGGCCCTCGCCCTGATGGAGCGCGACTTCATCGCCCAGGCCCGCGTCACCGGCTGCTCGCCCCTCCGGATCATCCTGGTCCACCTGCTCCCCAACACCGTCAACTCGCTGATCGTGCTCCTGAGCCTCCAGGTGGGCTACGTGATCATCGTCGAGGCCTCCCTCTCCTTTCTCGGCGCGGGCATTCCCCCGCCGGCACCCGCCTGGGGCTCGATGGTGGCCGAGGGTCGGGACGTGGTGACCAGCGCCTGGTGGGTCTCCTTCTTCCCCGGGCTCGCGATCCTGCTCGTGGTCCTGGCGTTCAACCTCGTCGGCGACTGGCTCCGCGACGTGCTGGACCCGAAGCTCCGCCAGCCCTGATGGCCGGGCGCCGACGCCACTCACCGGCGGCCGCCTCCCTTCCTTGACCGGCCCCGTCCGGCACGCTAAGCTCAGTCGACTTCTCCGGT
>CAZWXA010000045.1:4521-15140 GCA_964637755.1 uncultured bacterium
CTCCCTTCCTTGACCGGCCCCGTCCGGCACGCTAAGCTCAGTCGACTTCTCCGGTCCGGCTCCAACTCTCGGCGCTGGAGGGTCGGGATGGAGTGCCCCACGACCCGCACAACGCGCGGAATCTCTGCGCCGCGCGCCGGTCCAGCGTGAGGAAGAAGGCGCGACATGGAAATCATCGGCAGGATGCTCGACGGCTCGATCCCGTACGACTTCGACGAGGCGCTCCGCCTGTCTGAGGGCCCTTCGCTCGGCCAGGACGAGAAGATGGAGCGCCTCCAGGAGGTCCCCCTCTTCGAGGGATGCACCCGGCGGCAACTCCGCGCCGTTGCCAAGATCACCGGCGTGTTCGACGCCCCCGGCGGCACCGTGCTCACGCGCACCGGAGAGGCGGGGCGCGAGTTCTTCTTCATCCTGGACGGAACGGCCCGGGTCGAGGTCTCGCCCCGGAAGCGGTTGCACCTCGGCCCCGGCAGCTTCTTCGGCGAGATGAGCCTGCTCGACGGCGAGCCGCGCTCGGCCACGGTCATCGCGGAGACACCGCTCCGCCTCCTGGTGATCAACAGCCGGAGCTTCTGGCCGCTGCTCAAGGAAGTGCCCGAGCTGACGTACAACATCCTGGCGGTCCTTTCCCGGCGAGTGAGGCAGGCGGAGAAGTCCCTGAACGCCTGAACCCCGCGGAGGCGGCGATGGTCCAGAAACCCGTCGAGGTCATCCTCATGCGCCAGCTCGCGAGCTGCCTCGCGACGCCCATCTTCCTCGTGGACATGGAAGGAACCCTCATCTTCTACAACGAGCCGGCCGAGACGGTCCTCGGCCTGCGATTCGAGGAGACGGGGGAGATGCCGCACGAGAGGTGGGCGACCACCTGGAGCCCGACCGCGCTCGACGGCTCGCCCCTCGCGCCGGAGGAACTGCCGCTGAGCATCGCGCTCGAGAAGCACCGGACCGCGCACCTGGCGCTCAGGATTCGCGGGCTCGACGGCGTGCCCAGGCGGGTGGCGGTGACGGCGTTCCCGCTCGAAGGCCAGGGTGGCCGGCATCTCGGCGCGGTGGCCATTTTCTGGGAGGACGACACTCCGTGAGGGTTCGCCTCTGGGGAACTCGCGGCTCGCTGGCCGCTCCCGGTCCGGAGACTGTCCGGTACGGCGGCAACACTGCTTGCGTCGAGCTCCGGGCGGCCGACGGGTCCCTGCTGATCCTCGATGCCGGAACGGGGATCCGCCGGCTCGGCGGGACCATTGGGCCCGAGGTTCCGCGGGTCGATCTGCTGCTGACGCACCTGCACATGGACCACATCCAGGGCCTCGGGTTCTTCCGGCCGCTCGACGAACCGGACCAAGAGGTTCACATCTGGGGCCCGCCGTCCACCACGCTCGACCTTCGCGCCCGCCTTGGCCGGTATCTCTCGCCCCCCCTGTTCCCCGTGCGGCTCCGCGACCTGCCGTGCCGGCTCACCCTGCACGACGTCCCGCTCGAGCCCTTCGAGATCGGGCCGCTGCGGATCGAGGCGAGTCTCGTCTGTCACCCGGGAGCGACCGTGGGATATCGCATCAGCGAGAACGGAGCGTCCCTCGCCTACCTGCCCGACCACGAGCCGGCCCTCGGCGTTCGCCGCTTTCCGCTCGCGCCCGAATGGACCTCCGGGATCGACCTGGCGGCCCGGGCGGACCTGCTGATCCACGACGCCCAGTACACCACGGCAGAGTACGGGACACGCGTGGGCTGGGGGCACAGCACGATCGACCACGCGCTCCGGTTCGCCGCCGCGGCGGGCGTGAGGCGGATGGTCAGCTTCCATCACGACCCGGCCCACAGCGACACGATGCTCGATCGGCTCGCCGAGGAAGCGGTGCTCGGGGGCACCCTGCCATTCGAGCTGATCCCGGGCACGGAGGGCGCGACCTTCGAGGTGTGAGCAGAGCCATGCTTGAAAGCCTGTTCTACCTGGTGTCGAGCTTCTGGCTGGGCGCGCTGCACGCCGCGACGCCGGGGCACGGCAAGACGATCGCGGCCTCCTACATCGTCGGCGCGCGCGGGCGCCCGGCGGACGCCGTCGTCCTCGGCATCTTCGTGACGCTCTCGCACACGAGCGGCATCGTCCTCGTCGGTGTGCTGGCGACCATGGGCTCGGCGTGGCTCGTCCCACAGCGCGTCGAGGCGTACCTGGCCGTCGGCACGGGACTGCTCGTCATCGCCATCGGATTGTGGATGCTTCGCACCCAGCGCGCCGCGCTCTCGCTCGCCCTGAATCCGGCGGGCGCGCAGACGCCCGACCACATCCACCTCGCGCATCGCCACAGCCATGGCGCCGAGGCGCACACGCACGACCACGAGCATGACCCCGAGCACGCGGGCGCCCATGGAGCGGGCGAGCACGGCCACGCCCACGGCGCCGACACGCAGGAGAGCGGACCGGCGTTCCACAGTCACGGCTGGGGCCCGCTCCACACCCACGACATCGACGCGCTCACCCGGAGCCGGCCGAGCCTGCCTGTCCTCCTCGGGCTCGGGGTCGCCGGGGGGCTGCTCCCCGATCCAGGCGCGCTCGCCATCCTGCTGTCGGCGATCGCGAGCGGCAAGCTGATCCTCGGTCTCGTCACCGTCCTCGTCTTCAGCCTCGGCTTCGCGTCGGTCCTCGTCGTGGTCGGCGTGGTCGCCGCGCGCGTGGGCGAGCTGATCCTCGCCTGGCTCAGCAGCCGCTGGATCGTCTGGCTCCAGATGGGGGCGGCGGTGGTGATCGTCGGCGTCGGCGTGATCCTCACCGCCAACGGCTGGCGCCTTCTCATCTCGCAGCGCTGACCAGTTCCTCGACCCGAGCCCCGAGCGGAGGACCCGTGCCTGCCGTCCATGAACGCTCGGAGCCCACGAACGAGCAAGGCTCGCGGCTCCCGATCCCGGCCCCTCACCGGAACCACGCCGCTCGCCCCGACGCGCCAGGCCAGCCGGCTCCGGGCCAGCCACCACGACAGCGCGCCGCGGGATCAGCGGGGAATCCAGCGGGGGCGCCCGGTGAACAAGCCGTTGACGAACCCGATCTGGTAGACGAGGAAGAGACCGAACCCGAGGCTCAGGAGGCCCGAGGCGAGGCGCAGATACCGGCTCAAGCGCCCGGGCCGCGCCGAGGTGTAGGCAAAAGGCGCGGCGATGGCCACGGTGATCAGCATCATGCCGGCGATGGTGCCGATCCCGAAGATGAGGAGGTACGCGACCGCCCATCTCGGGTCCCGGATCGTCGCGAGGACGAGCAACGCGACCGCCGCAGACCCGGCGAGGCCATGCACCACGCCCACCACGAGCGGCCGGAGCACCTGATAGACGCCAAGCCGCCCGAGCCTCCGGTCCAGCCAGGCCTGCGGCGTCTGGTCCTCACCATGCCCGTGTCCCCGCTGGTCGTGGCCGTGCGGGTGGCTGTGGCTGTAGTCGCCGTGAGCGTGCGCGTGGCTGTGAGGGGTGCCGCGATCCCCGCCCGAGACGAAGGCGCTCTGGATCCAGTGAAGGATCCCCGTGAGGTTCCAGAGACCCAGCACGACCAGCATCAGCGCGACGGCCATCTCCATCGTGAGGCCGAGCCGCGGGGGGATGACGACGCTGAACAGGATCATGCCTCCCCCGACCACCATGATCGTCAGGGTGTGGCCGATGCCCCACACGGCGCCGATGACGGCGGCGTTCCGCATCGTCCCCTGCCGCGTCACGATCGTGCTGACCGCGATGACGTGGTCCGGATCGGTCGCGTGGCGCATCCCGAGGAAGAAACCGAGCGAGAGGATCGAGAGCAGGGTGATCACGCGGGCGACCGGCCCCCCCCGGTCAGATGCATCGGCCGCCGTCCTCGGGGACATGGGTGCCGGTGATCGAGCGGCCGCACGATCACAGCTTGATGGTCTGCCGCGACGTCGCGCGCTCCCACTTGCCGGCGGAGTCGTCGTCGAACACGAGCGCTTCGTCGGCCGGAACAGTCACCCAGGCTCCCGCGTTGATCTCCGCCTCGAGCTGGCCCGGGCCCCAACCCGCGTACCCGAGGGCGAAGAGGCGCCGCACGGGGCCGCGGCCCGCCGCGATGGCCCGGAAGATGTCCGGCTCCCACGACAGCGCGATGGCGCCGTCGACTCGGAGCGTTCCCGGGCCGGCATAGTCCGCCGTGTGCAAGACGAAGCCGCGCGCCCGCTCGACCGGGCCCCCGTAGTGGACGCGGACGTTCCCGGCAACTCCCGTCGTGTCGAGCCCAAGCTCCTGGAGCACCCGCGCGAGCGGCACCTCGACCACCGGCCGGTTCACCACGAGGCCCATGGCTCCTCGGGAGTCGTGACTCACGAGATAGATGACGGCGCGGGCGAACCTCGGATCGGTCATGTCGGCGCGGGCGACGAGAAGCTGGCCGGCCAGGCCGCCCCTGGCCGTCCGCTCTCCGGTCTCCCGCTCCCGGACCGGGGCGCCGGCCACAGCCGCGGCGGAGCACACCGCCAGGACGGAGACCACCGGCAGCACGATCGAGAGGAACGTACCGATCTCCGCGCGGCGCCAGCCGTGCTCCGGCCGGCGCCTGAGCCGCCGCGCCTGCCCGCCAGACCGAACCGCCTGCCGCGCCTGTCTCACCATGACCGAACCCTCCGAGCCCCAAGGCTGCCACAACGCGACCATGACCGCCAGTACCGTTGCACGGCGCCGCTCGCCGCGACCGGCCGAGGCCCGTCGCCGGATCCGCGTGGTGGCGCGACCATGGGGCCCTCGCCGACTCCGTTCCAGTGGGGGGGCCGTCCATGGCCGTGATGGCGCACGAAACTCCCGGCGGACCCGGCCAGGACGGGCGTTTTCGCACTTGACGCGAGGGCGCGAGGCCGAGTATATGGATGCACGGTGGATCCCCGAGTCGGGAGCGCGGAATCGCCGCCCAGGGATGGGTGGGAGAAGAGGAGTGGCGTGCCCGGAGGCCGGCGCCCCGGGGTGTGGCGGCTGCCGAGCGTCAAGGTCGTCCTCTTCGGCGTGGTGGCGCTGGGCCTGGTCGGCATCGTGGCCGTCGCGGTCGTCCGAGAGGCCTCGATCACCCCGGCCACGGCCCGCCCTGCTCAACCGGTCCTGGCTCCCCCTCGTCCCCCGCTGACAGCCGCCGAGGAGCGCTATGCCCTCGACTTGTGGCCGATCCACAACGAGGTGAAGGCCGGCGCCCTCAAGATGACGTTCGGCGGCATGGCCTACAAGCTCGGAGAGCTCGACCGAGCCGGGCTGAAGGCCAAGATCGACGCGTCGAGCGAGACCTACCGGCGGGCCGCGCAGCGAATCGACGCGCTCCGGCCCCCGGCCTCGCTGGCGCGCTGGCACCAGATGTACGCGGAGGCGGTGCACCTCTACCAGCAATCGGCGGCAGAGATGGCCCGGGTCGTCGCCGACGGCCGCGACGAGCATCTCGTCAAGGCGCACCCGCTCAGCATGGAGGCGGGCGAGCGGCTCCTGAAGGTGGGCGATGTGCTGTGGCCGAGTGAGTACAAGCCCAACTGAAGCACTCCGGAAGGAGGTGGGAGTGGATCGGGCGGTGCAATGATGAATTTCATCTACCAGTTCGAGTGGGGGTCGAGATGAAGAAGCCGTTCTGGTTCCTGACCGTTCTCGGAGTGCTCGCCTTCGCGATCGCCGTGGGCGCGTTCACCGCGCCGACGCCGGCGCCCGCGCAGTCGCAGCAGTACTCGGTGTGGCTCGTCGAGAGCAGCCGGTTCATGAACGTGCCCTTCGGGGCGTTCATGCCCGACCGCGCGTACGTGCCCGGCAGCAATAGCCCGATGAACAACATCAACACGGTCGACCTGCCGGTCAACATCGGCGTCATCAAGGGCGGTGGTGACGTCATCCTCTACGATGCCGGCTGGAAGGCGCAGGACTACCACAAGATGACCGGCACCGCCCACTGGGCGCCGCTTCCCGACCAGCTCCGGATGCTGGGCATCAACGCGTCGGACGTGACCAAGATCGTCATCGGTCACGGACACTGGGACCACGCCGGCCAGCTCATGGACTTCCCGAACGCCGTGCTGTACGTCCAGAAGGCGGAGCTGGAGGGCATCGAGTGGGCGCTCAACTATCCCCACCCGAGGATCAGCGCCGTCAACACCTCGCCCGGCGGCTGCGCCCGGACACCGGCCTGCGGCTATCCACCCAAGACCCTCGACGAGATCTACGGGAAGGTGCTCTCGGGCAAGGCCGTCATCGTCGACGGGGAGATGGTGATCGCGCCCGGCCTGAAGATCCACCCGGCGCATCGGGCCCACACGGCGGGCTCGCAGCTGCTCGAGGTCAACACCGCGATGGGCAAGCTGATGTTCGGGAGCGACGCCTACTCGTCGTGGGAGGGGATCCGCGACTGGATGATCGCGAACCCGCAGCAGACCGACACGGTCCAGCAGTTCCTGGCGTACGAGAAGTGCTACAAGGTCACCGGCGGCTACCAGAACTGCATCGCCGCCCACGAGCCGCTCTCGTACACCGAGAAGTATCCGATCACCAAGAACTCGTGGGTCGGGATCAACGGCTCGCGCATGGCCGAGATCGTCCTCGCCCCCGGAGAGATGTCGAGAAGGCGGTAGGCTCCGTCACCGACGGCGCGCCGCACGGCGAGGGGCCCGGTCAGCCGGGTCCCTCGCCTCGTCGTTTCACGGTCGAGGTGCCGCAATTGCTCCGCTGCGTTCCGTTCCTGACGCTCCTCGCGCTCTGGCCCTCCGTCGCCCTCGCGCATGATCCGAGCGCGTGGGGCGGCCTGTTCCGGTCGCGGGACCACGGCGCCACGTGGTTTCCCGCCACCGAGGGACGCTTCGTCAGCGGTGCGCTGGCGGTGGCGCTCCACCCGACCGACGTCAACCACATCCTGCTCGCCACGGACAGCGGCCTCCTCCGCTCGCTGAACGGCGGCCGCGACTGGCAGACGGAGGCGCCGGCGGTTCTCGCGGGCCCGGTCTTCGCGGTGGCGTTCGCCGGCGACGGCGTGGGCGCCCTGGCCTCGACCGCGCTCGGCATCTACCGCTCCGAGGACGGAGCGACCTGGAGCGAGGCCCGCGCCCCGAGCGGAGTGGCGCCGGCCCGCGCGATCATCCGGGGCGGCGCTCCCGGCCGCGCCTATCTGGCCGGATCCGTCGGGCTCTTGCGGACCGACGACTGGGGCGCCTCATGGACCGATGCCGCGGGCGGGTTGCCCGACGGGGCGATCGCCGGACTCGTGGTCCGGCCAGACGATCCCGAGACGATCTACGCGGTCGCTGGCGGCCGCCTGTGGGCGAGTGCCGACGGCGCCCGGACCTGGAACGCGCGCGGCTCCGGGCTGCCGGAGGCCGCGGTGGAGACCGTCGCGGCCGACGCGAGGGAGCCCGATCGCCTCTGGGCGGCCGGCGCCGACCAGGTCTACCGCAGCGACGATCGCGGCCGCACCTGGCGTCCGGTGGGACGGCGCTTGACCGAGACGGGCACGGCGGTGCATGGCGTCGCGGCGGATCCGACAGGCCGCCAGATCGTCCTGACGACCCATCGCGGCCTCTACCGGAGCGCCGACGGCGGCCGGAGCTGGGAGCTGCTGCTCGACAACCTGCCGGCGCACCTGGAGGCGGGCCCGCTCCTGCGCGATCCGGCCGATCCCCTGACGCTTTACGCCGGCTTCTCCCTCACACCGTACGCGGAGATCATGCGGATGGCCGTCACCGGCGAGACCTTGCTCGACCGCCTGGACGCGGTGAGCATCGCGGGCGGCGTCGCGTTCCTCGTGATCCTCGGGCTCGGGGGCGCGTTCGCGGTCCGGTGGCTCCATCGCCACTCCCGGACGGCCGCCCCGGCCGCGATCACGCGCGGGGGCGCCGGGAGACCCGCTCGGTGAGCGGGGCCGCCGTGGCGGCGCGCCGGACGTGGGCGGCGCCGCGATGGCTCGCGCCCCGGGTGGTGGCCGCTCTGGGCTCGCTCGCCCTCGTGGTCGGGCTGCTCGCCTGGTGGCTCGGCTGGTTCGGCCCGGGCTTTGTCGAGTACCAGGTGCCGGTGAGTACGGACATCCCGGCGGCCATCGCCGTCGCGCCCGACGGGACCGTCTGGTTCACGATCGAGAGCGCCGGCGCGATCGGCCGCCTCCGCAACGGCTCGATCGAGCGGATCCCGAAGGGGAAGCTGAATGTCGAACCCATGGGGCTCGCGGTCGCCGCGGACGGCTCGGTCTGGTACACCGACAGCCCGATCCGCGCCGTCTCGCGCCTCGGCCCGGACGGCCGCATCACCTCGTTCACCCTCTCCGCTCCGGTCGCCCGGCTCAACCGTCTCGCGATCGCCCCCGACGGCGCGGTGTGGTTCGCGGATGCGGCCACCTACAGCGTGACGCGCCTCAAGGACGGGGTCTTCACGGAGCATCGGCTCCTCTCGTTCCGGCCCAACCCGTTCGGCGTCGCCGTGGACGCGAGCGGCACCGTGTGGGCCACGCTCCAGGGCGCCGACAGGCTGGCCCGCATCACCCCCGACGGCCAGGTCGCCGAGTTCGAGGTGCCGACCCGGGCCAGCGGCCCGAGCGACATCGCCGTGGACGGAAGCGGCGCCGCGTGGTTCCTCGAGTTCCGCGGCAACAAGATCGGGCGCTTCGCGGGCGGCCGCTTCACCGAGTTCCCCGTGCCGACGGCGAGAGCCGGCCTGGCCGGCCTCGCCGTCGCGCCCGACGGAGCGGTGTGGTTCGGCGAGGCTCGCCAGCGGCGGCTCGGTCGCCTCAAGGACGGCAGGTTCAAGGAGTTCAAGCTGCCCCGCTCCGACGCGCACCCGTTCGGCATCGCGGTGGACGCGGGCGGCAACGTCTGGTACACGGACCTGAGGGGCTGGGTCGGCATGCTGCCCGCGGACCGGGCGCGTTAAGAGGTCCCGCGCTGAGCCTTGCGCTGCCCGGCCACCGCAACGAGCTGGGCGCGGCGGCGCCTGGAGGAGGCTCGTCATGAATCCGTCGGCTGCTTTCATGCAAGCGCGTGACTTCTTGCTCGCCAGACGCCAGGACTACGACGCCGCGTACGAGGGGTTTCGGTGGCCGGCGCTCGAACAGTTCAACTGGGCGCTGGACTACTTCGACACGTACGCGGACGGGAACGACCGGCCGGCGCTCCGGATCGTGGACGACGGCGGAGCCGAATCGCTGCTCACGTTCGCGCAGGTGCGAGAGCGGTCGAACCGGGTCGCCAACTTCCTGAGGCACTCCGGGGTCCGGCGTGGCGATCGCGTCCTCGTCATGTTGCCGAACGTGGTGCCGCTGTGGGAGATCACGCTCGCCACGCTGAAGCTCGGCGCCGTGATCAGCCCGGCGACGACGCTGCTCGCGCATGCGGACCTGCAGGACCGGATCGAGCGCGGCGGCATGCGCCACGTCGTCACCGACGTCGCAGGCACCGAGAAGTTCGCCTCCGTGCCGGGCTCGTACTCGCGCGTGGTGGTCGGGGGCGCGGTCGCGGGGTGGACACCGTACCGGGAAGCCGACGGCGCCTCGCCGCGCTTCGAGCCCGACGGGCCGACGCGCGCAGACGACCCGTTCCTGCTGTACTTCACCTCGGGCACGACGGCCAGGCCCAAGATGGTGCTGCACACGCACCAGAGCTATCCGGTCGGGCACCTCTCGACCATGTACTGGATCGGGCTGCGCGAAGGCGACGTGCACTGGAACATCAGCTCGCCCGGCTGGGCGAAGCACGCCTGGAGCTGCTTCTTCGCACCGTGGAACGCCGGCGCGACGATCTTCATCCGCAATCTCGCGCGCTTCGACGCCAGGAGGACGCTTCAGACGCTCGTGCGCCACGGTGTCACGACGCTGTGCGCACCCCCGACCGTGTGGCGCGTGCTGATCCTCGAGGACCTCACGTCCTACGCCGTCGAGCTGCGCGAGCTCACGAGCGCCGGCGAGCCCCTCAACCCCGAGGTGATCGAGCGTGTGCGCGAGGCGTGGGGGCTGACGATCCGCGACGGCTACGGCCAGACCGAGACCACCTGCCAGATCGGCAACTCCCCGGGGCAGCCGGTCAAGGTCGGCGCGGTGGGCAAGCCGATGCCCGGCTTCAGGATCGCGCTCGTGGCCCCGGACGGCCAGGAGAGCGAAGAGGGCGAGATCGGCATTCGCCTGAAGCCGGGGCCGACAGGGCTCATGCTCGGCTACATCGACAGCCCGGCACGCACTGCCGAGCTGCTCGGCGGCGACTACTACCTCACCTCCGATGTCGCGAGGCGCGACGCCGACGGCTACTACTGGTACGTCGGCCGCGCCGACGACGTCTTCAAGAGCTCGGATTACCGGATCAGCCCCTTCGAACTCGAGAGCGCGCTGATCGAGCACGAGGCGATCGCGGAAGCCGCGGTCGTGCCGAGTCCCGACCCGATCCGCATGACCGTGCCCAAGGCCTACGTCGTGCTGAAGCCCGGCGCGGAGCCGTCGCGTGCCATGGCGCTCGCCATCTTCCGCTTCGTCCGCGAGCGGCTGGCGCCGTACATGCGCATCCGCCGGCTCGAGTTCGCCGATTTGCCGAAGACGATCTCCGGAAAGATCCGCCGCGTGGAGCTGCGCGGCGTGGAGCGCGATCGCCGGGAGAGGAACGAGCGCGGAGCGAACGAGTTCTGGGAGGACGAGTTTCCGGAGCTGAAGT
>CAZWXA010000046.1:0-15123 GCA_964637755.1 uncultured bacterium
AGATAGCCGAGGGTGACGCCCACGATGTGCGCGTCGTAGTCCCGGGAGTCGTTGCCGAGCCAGATCGACGTGACGCCCGCCAGTCGCGGTTCGAGGTGGTCCGTGCGCCAGTCGGTCTGCCGGAACGACTCGAACGCGTAGCCGATCGTCGCCCTCCACACCTTCCAGAAGTGGAACTTGAGCGACGTGTCCACCCGGAGCAGGACGTCCTCGAAGGCGGGCATGGGCTTGGCCGTCGCGCTCGCCCGCTGCGCGGCGGTGCCGCTCGTGGGGGTCAGGGGGTTGGTCGTGTCGATCCGGCCGAGGGCGATCGCGTAGTTCGCGCCGGCTGACCACTCCAGCACCCTCGGGATGATCGAGACCTTGACGCCGGTCTGGAACGTGTCGATCGTGTCGGCGGTGTTCGACACCCAGTCGAAGTCCACGAAGTCGAACGTCGTCCCGCCGGCGACGGGCCGGCTGCGGGAGCGCATCTGCTGGTCGAACCGCTCGTGCACGTACCCGCCGGACACCGAGACGCTCTCGCTCGGGCTCCAGTTGAGGTCGATCCCCGCCGACCAGCTCGTCTCGTCCTGGAGGCCGAGCCGCGAGTCGACGTAATCGTCGTAGCGGTAGCTCATGGTCGGCGTGGCTGACACGGTGTCGATCGGCGTGAGCTGCAGCAGCAGGTCCACGCGCTGGCGGTCACGCTCGCCCTCGTCGAACTTCCGGAGGAGCACCGACTGCCCCTGGAGGGCGCCCGCGGCGTCCTCCTCGACCGTGTGCTCGGCGTGCGCGTGCGAGTTGTACCGGCTGATGCGCCGGACGGAGGGGCGGTAGACGGCCTGGATCTGCACCCAGTCGGCCGGCGTCACGTCGACGGCGGCCTTGCCGTAGAGCTCGTCGCTCTCCGGCACCTCGCGGTGCGGGTTGCGGTCCCACCGCTCCCACCCGGCGCCGATGGTGAGGGCCAGCGGGCGCAGGATCCGCCAGCGGGCATCGAGGTCCGCGTTCTGGCGTGCGAAGTCCCAGCGGCCGGCCCGCCGCCCGGGCGAGAGCGATCGGTCGTTCTGGGCAAGACCGGAGAACTGGATCACGTCGCTGAGGTCGTAGGTCTCGTAGTAGCGGTACTTCGCCGAGAGCGTGAGCGGCGCCAGCGGCCGGCTGGTCGCGCCCAGGTTGGCCAGGATCGTCTGCACGTTGCCGTTGAGGCTCCGCTGCGGGAGCACGAGGCTCGGGCTGCTGGCCAGGGCCGGGTTGATCGTGTGGGGCAGGAAGGTGTCGTCCTGCAGCCGCAGGCTGTACGCGAAGCTCCCGTTCAGCCTGGTGCGCATCGGCAGGTTGACGCCGGCGGCCACATCGAAGGAATGCGCCAGGTTGTCGGGGGGCAGCGAGATCTGCCCGGAGCGTGGCGCGGCCGCGCCACCGTCGCCGGCGCCGCAGGCGCCGGCGTTGGCGAAGCACGGGTTGTCGGCGACGACCCGCGACTGCGAGTTCTGGAACATCGAGAGCGTGTAGCCGAACTGGGCCTGCCACTGCTCCCGCGCCAGCGTGCCGCGCAGCCGGAAGTCGTGGATCGTCTGCTCGATCGGCTCGAGCACCTCCATGAAGTTGTTGCCCGGGCCCCCGAAGGCCAGGCTGAACGGCCGGTCGCCGTCCTTGTGGATTCGCGTGTACTCCGCGGTGATGTCGAGGTCCGGCGTCGGGGTCAGGACGAGCGCCATCCGCGCGGTGTCCCAGCGCGTGGAGATCTCGTCCAGCTCCGGCGCGCTGTTATAGGCCGCCAGCGGGGGACGCGGCGTGGGAAGGCGGAAGACGCCGCGGTCGGTCTCGACGGCCAGCATGCGGGCGGTGGTCGAGTAGACGTGCGGGGTCTGGTCCCACTCGAAGTTGAACCGCCAGAGACCGAGCCGGCCTGCGCTCAGCGCGAAGTTCTGGTCCTCGTAGCCCCACCTCGAGCCGTCGAGCTCGACCGAGTAACTCTCGTCGGGCCGGAAGAGCCGCAGCTCGAGCCGCTCGAGCCGGAGGCCCTCGGTCATGTCACGGTACTCCTCGAACTTGCCCTTCCGCGTCCTCGACGGCTCGTCGAGGAAGAAGCGAGGACCCGCCTCGACGTCTCCCTCGAGGCGGAACCCGCCGAGCGTGAGCTGTGCCGCCGCCTCGCCCGCCGTGCCGAACACCAGCAGCGCACCCAACGTCGCGGTCGCGATCCAACGCGTCATCGTCGCCCCCTATCGGGTGAACGCGAAGCCGGACGGGTGGTTGGAGCCGTGGATGTTCACGTGGCAGCTCGCGCACGCCCGCCCCATCACGAATTTCAGCGAGCCGGTGTCGCGACCGTACGGGTTCGTCGGGTGCCGGCTCTCGACGTGGCACTGCTGGCAGAGCCGCGGCTTCGCGACCTTCAGCAGCTTCTCGTGGTTGGAGCCGTGCGGATCGTGGCAGTTCGAGCACGACTCGTTCACGGGGGCGTGCGGCCAGAGGAACGGCCCCCGCTTCTCGGTGTGGCAGGTGAAGCACATGTCGTTGAGCGAGGGCGCCTTGAGCAGGGCCGGGGTGACCGTGCCGTGCGGGTTGTGGCACGAGGTGCACGTCATCTTGCCCTCGCGCAGCGGCATGTGGGAGGAACGCATCTGCTGGGCGCGCTTCTGGAGATGGCAGGCGCCGCACGTCTCGATCTCGGTCGCCCGGGCGAGCTGGGCGCGGGGCGCGACCCTCTCCATCAGCGTGTGGCAGTTCGTGCACGCCACGTCACGCGCCTCGTGCGCGCTGCCCTTCCAGAAGAGGTGCGGCCCCCTGTTGTGGCACGTGGTGCAGACGGCGTTGCGCCGCTCGACCGGCGTCGGATCGTTCTTGGCGAAGGTGATCATGCCACCGACGCCCTTGCCGCCGCCGGCTTCCACGTGCTTCTGACCCGGACCGTGGCAGGTCTCGCACGCCAGCCGCTCCTGCGTGTTGCGCGGGTGCTTGAGGAAGAGGCGGCCCATCTTGGTCGTCTCGAACCTCTGGAAGGCCTCCTCATGGCAGCCCTTGCAGGTTTCCGCGCCGGCGTAGCCTGCGGGGAGCTGAGGTTCCGCGGCGGGCCGAGGTGGTGACGGTGGCTGCGCCAGCGCCGACCACGGACAGGTGAGGAGCCCGAGCGCGAGGGCAACTCCGCCGAGGAACTTGATCAGCCGGACAGCGTTTCGTTTCATATGCTCCGCTCCTCGCCCTGGAGTCGCCAGCCGATGCCGCGCCCAGCCACGATACGACACGACCGGTCAGGCTGACAATGAATCAGTTCGTACGAGACCATTCACGCCATGCTGGCGGCCTTCCTCGATAGGTGCCAGCCCGGCGCCGGCGCGGCGCCCGCCCCTCGATGCGCAACCGCCGGCGGCACCATCTGCAATCGGCTGGCTGGCTCGGACCAGGTTGTCTGCCCGGCCGGTCGCGCGACGCATCAGTGGCCCGACCCGGCCCGAGCCTCCTCCGCCTTGCTCCGCGCTGCCGCGAGCAGCGCGTCGGCGGCGAGAGGGTTGTGGGCGGGGCGCGCGCCCCGGACGAGAGCCAGCGCGGCGCGCGCGTCCTCGAGGAGCGCCTCCGCCTCCGCCGCCGGGCGCCCGCGCCGCCGCGTCCGCGTGAGCGCGGCCTCCGCGCTCCGGATCGCCTCGGCGGTCTTGCGGATGTCGGCGTCGAAGCCGCTCGTCCACTCCGTCAGGAGCGCCGTGGGCGGTGGTTCATGGCACCCGCTGCACTTCTCGCCGACGGCGGCGCGAGAGTGCTTGCGGGTGAAATCGTGGCAGCCCGTGCACGACACGGCGGCGGCCATGAGGTTCGGCGCCACCGTCGCCAGCGCGGACTTCGTCTCGCCCCGGTAGAACGCCGCCTGCTGGCGGTGGCACGACTCGCAGCGCTCGTTCTGCGGCGCGTGGTGGCAGGCGGCGCACGTCGCCGCCGTGGCCGTGACGGCCTTGTGGGTCTCCGCCGAGTGGCAGGAGGTGCACGTGGCGCCGAACTCGGCGACGTGGCGGCCGTGCGGGATCCGGAGCTTCGCGAAGGTCACGGTCTCCCGCAGCTTCACGCCGGCCGCCTCGTGACAGAGCGCCGCGCAGTACCCCCCGCGTACCAGCTGGTCGTCCCTCCGGACGGGCGGCTTGCCGAGGAGCCCCATGGCCTCGTCGAGCCACCCGCTGGCGAGCTTGAGAAGGTCGGCGGCGTAGAAGACGTTGTGGACGCCCTTGGCGAGCGTCACGTAGCGGACGTTGAACTCCGCGTCCTCCACGAGCCTCCGGGCCCGCGCATGCCTCCGGTCCCGCCGGTCTGCGCCAGCCAGCGCGGCGCGCGCCGCCTCGAGCCCGGGGGTGACGGCGCCGGTCATCTTGCCGAGCGTCGCCGTCCATTGCCGGAGCATGCCGCGGTACTTCTCGCCGTGACAGGTGACGCAGGCCTGCTCGCTCGGCCGGAACGTCTCCCCGGTGAGGCCCGCCCCCGCCCCATCGGCCGTTGGCGCCGTGTGGCAGGCGATGCACTCGACGCGAACCTGGAACATGTGGCTCGGGATGGTTGGCGTCCCGCGACCGCCGGTCCCGGTGTACATCTGCACGATGCCCCGGTGCTTGCCCACGTGGCAGTTGTGGCACGGGAGCTCCACGCTCCGGTGCGGCGCCGGGCGGCGCTCACGCTCCCCTGGCCGCGTCGAAGCGGGTGGCCGGGGCGCCTGGGCGACAGCGACGGGCGTCCACTCCCGTCCGCCGGCCCCCGGCGCCAGCGGCCCCGCGACGGCGATTACCAGGATCGCCCCCGGGAGCACGAGGCCAGCGCGCACGGCTTTCACCGGCCCGGCGCGGCCGCCAGAGCCTCGAGGGCCGCCAGCGGGCCCGGCCGGCGGTGCGCGGCCGGCGCCCCGATCGGCGGCGGCAGCCGGTGCGTGATGGCGGTGTGGCAGCGGGTGCACTCGATGGGCTTCTCCGAGACGTGCACGGCGTGGAGGCGCGCGGTGTCGTCGTAGCGATCCAGCTTCTCGGGCTGGTTGTGGCAGGTGAGGCACCGCTCGCGCGGCGCCTCGCCCTGCCCCTCCACCACGTTCAGGTGGCAGCTCTGGCAGGCCACGCCCCGGCGGACCAGATCGTCGTGATTGAACCGCACCGTGCCCGCCATGACGTCGCTCCTGGGTACCGCGTGACAGCTCGTGCAGCCGGCGATCGGGATCAGCTCCCGGTCGCCCTTCGTCCCCTTGAAGTGGCAGGTGAAGCAGGTCGTGTAGTTGACCTCGACATGCTTGTCGACCACCACCTGGGAGTGGCAACTCGTGCAGCGGAGCTGCCACCGGGTCTTCGCGGCGTGGAGGTGGATGCGGTGGTCGAACCGGATCCCCCGCGCGGACTGCGTCGCGCCCTTGCCCTCCAGCACGCTCGTGGAGTGGCATCCCGACCGCAGGCAGCTCGCGTCCTCCACCTCCGCGAACGGCTTGGAGCTGTAGGTCCCGGTGGCCCACTTCGCGACCTGTGTGACCGCCTGGAACTTGACGCGGAGAGTGTCGCGGAGGCCGGGCGGATAGTGGCACTGGACGCAGGCGACGGTGCGGTGCGGGGAGGCCTTCCAGGCGTCCACGTACGGCCGCATGATGTGGCACGAGTTGCAGAACTGGGGGCTCGCGCTCACGTGCCAGAGGCCGGCGCCGGCGGCGCCGGCGACGATCACGATGACGCCGACCACCACCAGGACGATGCTGCTCCGGCCGAGGCGGCGCCGCGGCCGGCGCTCCTCCGGCGGCTCGCTCGCGCTCACCGGCCCCGGCTGGCGCTGGCCGCGCTCACTTGTGGCACCGGTCGCACTCGTCGATCGGGAACACGACGGCGCTGCCGATCGTCGTCCGGCCGTCGTGGCAGGCGCCGCAGAACTTCCCGTCCTGCTTTGCCGCCAGCGTGATCGGCCCGGAGCCGCCGCGCTTCATCTTGAAGGCGGCGCCTTCACCTGCGCGAGCCCCGGCGTCGAGGCCAGCGCGCCGACGAGCAGCGCCACGGTGCCGGCGGACCGGAGGGCAGCCCCCCCGGTCAGCCTCACGGCGCACCGCTCCGAAGGAATCCGACGAGGTGCGCCATCTCGTCACCGGAGAAGCGCGGATAGAGCACGCCGATCCGGATCGCTGCCGCCGCCATGCGCGGCGTGTGCCCCCACATCGCGGCCGCCCACTTCGCCGCCGGCGCGAAGGTGCCGCGCCGCTCGACGAGGTCGGGGCCGACACGACCGCCCTCCGTCTTCCAGCGGTGACACTTGAGGCATCCTTTGGACACGAGCACGAGCTGGCCCTTCGACAGGTCCGGGGCCGGATCACGGCGCGGGTCGGCCTGCAGGTACGCCATGAGGTCGGCCATCTCCGGCGCGCTGATCCGTGGCCACTCGATCCCCTCGTGCGTCAGGACCGTGAACATGGCCGGGGCGTGGTTCCAGAGCCGGCCCGCCAGCTCGTACGCGCCCTGTGGCCGGCGCAGGTCCTCGCGGGCCGGGCCCGGCCCGCGCGGCCTCCGGGGGAGGTGGCAGCGCGCGCAATGCTTGCTCGCGAAGACCTCCTGCCCCCGCGTGGCGTCCGCCGCCGCCTCGGCGGCGGACGAGGCGACGGCGGCCCCGCCGAGGCCGACCGCGACGACGAACGCGGTCAGGCCCGCGAGCGCGGGGTGTCTCACTTCTTGTGGCACCGCTCGCAGTTCGCCTTGTCGTCGACCGTGAACATGACCGAGCCGGCCACCTCCGTCTTCCCGTTGTGGCACGCTCCGCACTGCCCGCCTTCCTTCATCTTCGCCATGGAGAGCGGGCCGGTCGACCCCCGCTTCATCTTGAAGACCTTCGTGTGGCAGGCCGTGCACTTCTCGAGCTTCGCCTTGTGCTTCTCGTGGCTGAAGGTGACGGGCCCGGGGCTGTCCTTGCCCTGCTCGAAGGCGAAGTCCGCCGGAACCTTGACCTGGGAACCGACCGGGGTGACGAGGGCCGCCAGGATGGCGACGACCCCGCCGATGACCGCGCAGGCAACCGGAGCCGTGAAACGCACAGGAGTCCCTCCTCGTGTCAGCGGTCGCTACATCGTGACAGCGGACCGGCCAGCCCGGACGCCGTCATTTCGTCGGATTCGCAGTGTACCCGAGGTACGTCAGCGCCAGCATGTACGCGATGAAAACGATCCCGATCCACGTGAAGACCGGGCTCGGCGCGCCACGACCCGCGCGGCGGTCGAGGAACGGCAGGAGCAGCAGAAACAGCCCGCCCAGGCCGAAGCCGACGATGCCCACGATCTCGCCTTCCATGCCCAGGATGTGGCTGGGCAGGTACTTCAGCGTCTGGAACATGAACATGAAGTACCACTCGGGCTTGATGCCGGCGGGCGCGGACGCGAACGGGTCGGCCTTCCTGCCGAGCTCCGCCGGGAAGAAGGCGGCCAGCGCCGCCAGCGCGGCGAGCGCGCACAGCCATCCCACGACGTCGCGCAGGAGGAAGTTCGGGACGAACGGCATGACGCGGGGGGCTCCTCCCCGCCGGTCCAGCGACGGCGGCACGCTCATCCCGTGCCGCTGGACCAGGTAGAGATGGAGCCCGAGGAGTGCCGTGGCCAGCGCCGGCAGGACGGCGACGTGGATCCCGTAGAAGCGGGTCAGGGTGGCGCCGCTGACCTGGTCGCCGCCGCGCAGGAACCGCAGGAGGAACGAGCCGACCAGCGGGACGGCGCCGGTGATCTCGGTGCCGACCTTCGTGGCGAAGTAGGCGAGCTCGTTCCACGGCAGGAGGTAGCCGGTGAAGCCGAACGCCAGCGCGAGCCCGAGGAGGGCCACGCCCGAGAGCCACGTCACCTCGCGCGGCGGCCGGTACGCCTTCAGGAACAGCACGCTGAACAGGTGCACGAACAGGGCGAAGATCATGAGGTTCGCCGCCCACGCGTGGATCGAGCGGACCAGCCAGCCAAACTCCACGTCCGCCATCAAGAACTGGACGGACTCGTAGGCCTCCTCCGCGCTCGGGCGGTAGTAGAAGAGGAGGAGGATGCCGGTGGCCACCTGGATCACGAAGAGGAAGAGGGTCATCCCGCCGAAGTAGTACCAGAAGCCGTGGCGATGGACGGGCACCTGCTTCTTCCGGGCGAGCTTCTCGATCTCGGCCAGGCCGATGCGCTGGTCGAGCCACGTGAAGAGCCTGCCGTGCTGCGTCCCGGGCGCGCCCGTGCTCACGTGCCCTTGCTCACGACGACCTGGGTTCCGCGCACGTTGACGACGAAGGCGTCGAGCGGCCGCGGCGGAGGGCCGGCGACGTTCTGGCCGTTGAGGTCGAAGTGCCCGTTGTGGCACGCGCACCAGATGTGGCCGAGATCGGGCCGGTACTGCACGGTGCAGTTCAGGTGGGTGCAGACGGCGGAGAAGGCGCGAAGCTCGCCCGCCGGGGTCCGGACGAGGAGCGCGGGGCGGTCGCCGAACTTGAAGATCTGGCCCGTGTTGGCCTTCACCTCGTCGGGCTTGATCGGGAGCGTCACGCTCGCCGCCGTCGATTCCGCGACCTTCGGGGGCACCAGGTACCGGGCCACCGGGTACAGCACCGACAGCAGGAACGCCCCGGCGCTCGTGCCGAGCCACCAGGTGATGACTCGCCTCCGGGTCGTGACGGACTCCAGCGTCTGCTCCATCCTGTCCCTCCGGGTCTCAGTGTCCGTTGCGGGGCGGCGCCGACCGATCGACCTGCCGGATCTTGATCACGAGCCCTCCGATCAGCGCGAGGATGATCACCAGCGCCACGCCGAACCCCTTGCGGCGGAACCCGAGCTCCTCGAGGGCGCGCACGCCGCGGGCCTGGGCCTTCGCGCTGATGGCGAGCCCCGCCTCCGCCTCGCTCCGCACCACCGCGACGCTGAAGGCGTGGGTCGAGGCGCGCGCCTTGACGAGCGCGTCGGTGGCCCCGTTCAGCTCGAAGCGCGCCTGGCTGACCTCCATGCCCGCGCGCTCGGCCCGCTCCAGGATGGCGGCCGCGGCCACCTGCTCGCGCTGGAGCCGGTCGATCAGCGCCCGGATCTCGACGGCCGCCCGGCCGCCCTTGTCGTCAGCCGCGTGGCACCCCGCGCACACGGCCTTGTCGCCGAGCCCCACCATCTCGGGGCTCGCCGGCTGGATCTCGTGGTTCTGGTGGCACGTGGCGCAGCCGGGCGTGCCCATCTCGTTGAACACGCGGGCGTGGACGCTCTTGGCGAACAGGTCCGCGATCACGGCGTGGCACTGGCCGCAGACATTGCCCACCCAGGAGACCCCGGGCGGCGCCGCCCCGTGGTTGCCGTGGCAACTGTTGCACGTGGGCGCGCCGAGATCGCCCTTCACCGAGAGCGTCTTCCAGTGGACGCTCCTCGTGTACTTCTGGAACTGGTCGGTGGGGATCTTGTAGGGGGCCATGTACGCGGCGTCGGCGTGGCAGCGCGCGCACGTCTCCGCCACCTTCGTCGGGTGGATGCTCGACCGCGGGTCCGACTTCGGCCGGATCGAGTGCGCTGGGTGGCAGCTCGCGCAGGTCGCCACCTTCGGGTCCCCGAGCTCCAGGCGGCGCCAGTGCACCGACGTCGTGTACTCGGCCACCTGGTCCACGCGGCGCGCGGGGTTGTACTGCTTCATGAACCGGGCGTCCGAGTGGCAGCGGCCGCACACCTGGACGACTTGCTTGCGGCCGGGCTTGCCGATGTATCCCTTGGCGGGGTCCATCGCCTCCATCCCGCTCGCGCTCGCGTCGCCCCCGTGACAGGCGACGCAGCCGAACCCCTTGGCGCGGTGGATGTCCTCCCCGTACTGCTTCGCCGGCTTCGCCAGACGGTCGTCACCGATCTCGAGGTGGCAGGCCACGCAGCTCTCCGGCTCTGGCCTGGGCTGCGCCGCGGCGGGCGCCACCCACACCGCCAGCGAGGCGAACGCCAGGCCCGCGAGGACGGCGCGGCGCATCGAGGTTGTCATTGCGGCATGGACACCGACTGGAGGAAGGCCGTGAGATCGGCCATTTCCTGGGGACCGATCTCCGGCCACGTCGCCCGCCCCCGCGCGGGCTGCGGGTCCCTGACGAAGGAGTGGTTCCACAGGGCCGACAGCACTGCGGCGGGCGAGTCGATGCCCCGGACCTCGGCGAGGTCGACCGCGACCTTGCCGCGCTCGCCGTGGAGCGCGTGGCACCCGAGGCAGCCCTTGCTGGCGGCGACGAGGGCCCCCTTCCGGGGATCGCCGGTCTGGGCGAAGTAGCGGGCCGAGTACAGGTAGGCGACGATGTCGGCCATCTCCTCTGGCCTGAGCTGCGGCACCGGAACCGACATGGTTCGCATCGCCTCCAGCATCGCGGGTCCCTTGTTCCACATGGCCGTGGCGAACTGGAGGAGGCTCAGGGACCGACTGCGCTCGGCCAGATCGGGTCCCACCTTGCCGCCCCGGCCGCCCACGCTGTGACAGTCGACGCAGCGCTTCTGCGCGAACAGCGAGCGCCCTTGGCCGACGCGGCCAGGCAATACGTAGAGAGGGCCCTGGGGGATCACCGGGGACGCCTCGTTGACATAGGCGATCAGGTCCGCCAGCTCGGTGTCCTTGAAGGTGGGGCGCGGGATCCCCTTGGCCCGCATGGCGCTGGCCATCTCCGGCCCGTGGTTCCACATCACGGTGGCCAGGTAGATCGGCGAAGCGTACTGCCGCAGCCCATCCAGGCTCGGACCGACCACGCCGCCCGTGCCTCCAACCTGGTGGCACACGACACACCGCTTGGCGACGAAGAGCCGGCGGCCGGCGTCGGCCTTGCCGCGCGGATCGAAATAGTCGAGCGTGAAGAGGAAGGCGGCCAGGTCGCCCATCTCCCGCGCGTTGAGCTGGGGGCGGGTGATGTCGAGCTGCCGCATCCGCTCGGCCATCCGCGGCGCGTGGTTCCAAAGCGCGGCGGCGAGGTCGTAGAAGGTGCGCGCCCGCTGGACCCGGCCGAGGTCCGGGCCGATCTTGCCGCCCGCGCCGCCGGCGGCGTGACACCTGACGCAGCCCTTGGCGCCGAAGACCCGCGAGCCGGCGAGCGGATCCTGGGTCGGGCTGAACAGCGGCTGCCCCGGCGCCGCGCCGGCCAGCGCGACGAGCACCAGGACGGCCACCGCCCCCACCCCTCCCCGAAGCCGTCGAACCGTCACGTTCCCCCGGGTCCTGCGCGGTGACGGAGACGCCTGGCCCGTCGCCGGAGGCTCCGCTTCCCCTCGGCGACGGTCGCCCAGCGCGACTCCCGCCGGGCCTGCCGGCGCGGCGCGTCCGCCCCGCGAGCGGACGGCGCGGGCACTACATGCCGTGGCGCAGCCCCATCGGCTGATTGAGAAGCGCAATCCCCGCCGCGGTGAAGAGCAGCGACAGCACCGCGAACGGGACGAGGGCCCGGCTCGCCGTCAGGCGGTCCACATAGACGCGGACCGAGAGCCGGTGCCCCACCAGCAAGGAGACGGTGTAAAACGTGATCACCACCGCCATCTCGATCAGGCCCACGACCGCGCTGCTGGCCAGCGGCTCGATCCCCCAGTCCGGCTCGCCGAGTGCGAGCGGCGTGTACAAGGCCGCCGCCCGCTGGATGGCCGGCACGATCCCCGGCCCCTCCAGCAGAAGGTGCGAGAGGTTGTGCGCCAGGTGCAACGCCACGCCAACCGGGACGAACATGTACGCGAACGTCACGAACGTCCGCCGCAGACCCAGGCGGCCGGCGCCGGCGAGCCGCTCCGAGACCACCGCCGCAGCCAGCACGAGCAGCGGCGCAACCACGAGCGTACCACCGAGCAGGACGACCGACTCCATCACCGTGAGGTAGGTCACGGGCTTGACGGCGGCACGCGCGCCAGCCGGCAGCCAGCCGGCGAGCACGGCGATCCAGCGGGGCCACGCCGGCAGCATCTGCGCGGTGACGAGCAGCGTGAGGCCGACCAGCGCCACGGCCAGATAGGCCTCGTCCAGGAGGCGCCGGCGCGTCGCCCACAGGTCCTGGCCGAAGCGCCGCACCCGGAGGGTCAGGTTGTTCCGCGAGCAGCCCTTCGCGCATTCCGCGCACAGCGTGCAGTAATTGTTCCGGTCCATCACCGCCGGAAACTCGAACATGGGGCAGCCCCGGCCGGCGCCGGCCGCGCCCTGGTAGCACTCCTTGTCGCCGTGCGTGCGGCAGACGGCGCCGTCCCGCGCGCGGAGCTCGATCGGCGCAGTCATGGAGTAGATCCCGATGAGGCCGCCGATGGGGCACAGATAGCGGCAGAAGCTCCGGCGCTCGTAGCGCAGCCCCACGAGCACGGCCAGGGCGGCAACCAGCACGAGCAGCCACGCGGTCACGGACGGAGAGCGGACGACGCCCAGCTGCTCGTCGGCCCAGGTCAGGAGCACGAACAGGCCGGTCGCCCACCAGATGTTTCGGAAGACGCGCGGGAGTCGCCGCCAGGCACCCGACAGCCGCGACGTCCACTCGTTGAGCGCGCCGAACGGGCAGGCCAGGCACCACACCCGTCCGGCGAGGATGAAGGTGAAGATGATCCCCGCCCACCAGATGGTCCACGTCAGCGTGGTGGCCACGTTCAGGCGGCCGTCCTGCACGTCGGCCAACCCGAGGTAGACGACGAGCACCGCGACGAGCAGCAGGGGCACCTGGAGCGCTGGCTGGAAGAGCGGCGACGTCAGGGCCCGCCGCAGCCACGGGAGAGCGAGCAGGTCGAGCCGGTCGTCGGGCGGACGGACCGCCGTCCGGCGTAAGCGGATCGCGTAGAGACCGAGCGCACCGACCAGGACGACAGCGGCCAAGGCCGGCCACCCGGGACCGGGCGCGCGCCCGACCTGCACGCGGAAGTCGACGACGACGGGCGGTACGAGGCGGCGGCCGTCGACCTCCTCGAGCACGACGCTCACGCGATGATCGCCCACCCGGGTCGGGCTGAAGGGGGTGGTGTAGCTGCCGGCCCAGGTCACCTCCGGCGCCGGCACGGACACCGGCGCCGCATCCCGAGCCGCCACCCCGATCCGCACGCGACCGCCCGCCAGCGGGGCGAGTGGTGAGGTTCTGAACACCTTCGCGACGATCCGATTCTCGCGCCCGGCGACCGGGGGGGCCGGATCGCTGAGCAGCTCGACCTGGTAGCCCTGGACCGTGACCGGGCCGGAGCCGCCGAGCGGCCGGGCGCCGCCGTGCTCGCCGTGAGCCAGCGCGAGGCCGGGAACGCCCACGGCGAGCACCGCCGCGAGGATGCGGACGATCATCGCCCGTACTTCTCGTCGATCGCGGCGCGGATGTGGCGCACGTCCCACCCTTCCTTGGCCATTCGAGACGCGTCCAGCGCCTCGTCCATGCAGATGTCTCAGGTGGCCGCGTGGCCGTCGGTGTAGCAGGAGAGCAGGCTCTTGTGCCCGATGGACTTGTCGCAGTGGCAGTAGCAGTACAGCTGGTCGAGAGTGTCCGGGATCGCGCGCGCCACTTGGTGGGCGCGCGCGGCCTTGCCGACGAACCGGGCGGGGTCGAGCGTGGGCCGCGTCTCCCGCCGCGCTGGCGTGGCGCTCCGCTCGTCATGCGCCGGCACCGCCTCCGTCGACCCCGCGCGCCAGGCCCACCCGCCGGCACCGGCGACCGCCACGACCAGGCCGCCCGCGAGAGCGGCGAGCCACTTCGTGCGTCTTGAACTCCTGAACGGGCCACCCATGGCATCCTCCTTCGACAACAAGCTCCGCATCGTCCCGGCAAGGCGCAAGCACGATGCCACTCGGGACGGAGGCGAAGTAGCCGGAAAGATGGAGGGGACGAGATGCCGGGGAGCGGCGTGGGGCGGGGCGCCGGCGCCCCGTGAGGCGGAGGCGCCCCACGGACCTGCTCGGCGGCTACCTCGACGCGGGCCTCCCGCCGCGCCGCGAGGCGAGCGAGCCGAGGTACGCCGAGATATCGGCCAGCTCGCTCCCGCTCAGCGTGGGCCACGCGACCTGCAGCTGCTGGGCCTTCGCCTCCATCAGCGCGGCATGGTTCCACATGCCGGCGATGAGGCTCGCCGGCGAGCCCACGACGCTGGACCTGGCGAAGTCGGCTGCGGCCGTCCCGCCGGTGCCGCGGATCGAGTGACACTTCGTGCAGCCCTTGACGCCGACGAGCTGCCGGCCCTGCTGGGCGCTTCCCCGCAGCTCGAAGTAGTGGGTGGTGTAGAGGTACGCGAGGACGTCCGCCATGTCCTGACCGCCGAGGGTCGGGACCTCGAGCCCGCGCTTCTTCATCTCGGCCCACATGGGCGGCCCGTGGTTCCACAGCAGGGCCGCGAACTGCGTCAGGCTCACGTGATGACCGGGACGGCCGAGGTCGGGACCGACCTTCCCGCCCTGGCCGGCCACCGTGTGACAGCCGGCACAGTGGCGCTCGACGAAGATCTTCTGGCCCCGCTCGGGCGTGCCGGGGATGACCTGCGCGGTGTCGCCCTCGGTGTCCCTGGCGGCGCTCACGACGTAGGCGATGACGTCAAGCATCTCCTTGCCCTGGAAGGTCGGGCGGGCGATGCCCGCCTTCTTCATCGCCGCCGCCATCTGCGGCCCGTGGTTCCACATCGCGGCGGCGACGAGCACCGGAGAGTTGGCGCGCTTGAGACCGTCGAGCGCGGGACCGACAGCGCCACCCGCGCCGCCGACGGAGTGACACCGCACGCACCCCTTGCTCGCGAACACGCGGCCCCCCGTGTTCGCGTCGCCGGTCTCGTCGGAGTATTGCGCGGTGAACAGGAAGGCGATCAGGTCGGCGGCCTCGCGGGCGGTGAGTGCCGGTCGATCGATCCGCTCCGCCCGCATCTGCTCACCCATCCGCGGCACGTGGTTCCACAGCGCGGCGCCAATCTCGAAGAAGCTCGTCCCCGTCTTGATGCGGCCGAGATCAGGCCCGATCAGCGGGCCGAAGCCTCGCAGCGCGTGGCACTGCCCGCAGCCCTTCTTCGCAAAGACGTCCCAGCCGGCGAGCATGCCCCAGGCGGGCGCGAACGGCGGCGTCGGTGGCTGCTGGGCCGCGGCCGGCGGACCCGTCGCGAGAAGAGAGAGGATCAGCGTCGCCGCAGCATTCGCGACCCACCGGATCACTCGACTCATGGGCTCAGTGTCCCCCCGGGGGGATGTGGGTGACGGTGAACGGGCACAGGGGCACCGCGACACTCTATGG
>CAZWXA010000047.1:0-8345 GCA_964637755.1 uncultured bacterium
TGGTCGCGAGCGTCTGGTTCTCGCGCTCGATCCGCACGCCCTCCTTGGCCTCCACCGCCTGGTGCAGGCCGTCCGACCACCGGCGCCCCGGCATCATCCGCCCGGTGAACTCGTCGACGATGACGATCTGGCCGTCGTTGACGACGTAGTCGACGTCCTTCCTGAAGAGGGCGTGGGCCCGGAGGCCCTGGTGGACATGGTGGAGCGTGTCGATGTGCTCCGGGTCGTACATGTTCTCGATGCCGAGGAGGCGCTCGCACGCGGTGATGCCCTGCTCGGTCAGCGAGACCGCCTTGGACTTCTCGTCGACGATGTAGTCGCCCTCGACCTGGGCCTCGATCTCGCTGAGCTTGCCCTCGACGATCGTGGCCGCCCGCTTGAGCCTGGGGATGATCCGGTCGATCTTGTAGTACCGGTCGGTCGACTCCTCCGCCGGGCCCGAGATGATCAGCGGCGTCCGCGCCTCGTCGATGAGGATGTTGTCGACCTCGTCGACGATCGCGAACGCCCGCTCCCGCTGGACCCGCTGGTCGAGCTCGGTGACCATGTTGTCGCGCAGGTAGTCGAACCCGAACTCGTTGTTGGTCCCGTAGGTGATGTCGGCGAGGTAGGCCTCGCGCCGGCTGCAGGGACGCAGCGCCGCCATCCGGATGTCCGGCGTGACGTAGGCGGGATCGTACAGGAACGACGCCTCGTGCTGGATGACGCCGACCGAGAGGCCGAGGGCGTCGTAGATCGGCCCCATCCACTGGGCGTCACGCCGGGCGAGGTAGTCGTTGACGGTCACGATGTGCACGCCGCGCCCGGTGAGCGCGTTCAGGTACGCCGGGAGCGTGGCCACGAGCGTCTTCCCCTCTCCGGTCGCCATCTCCGCGATCTTTCCCTCGTGGAGGACGATCCCGCCGATCAGCTGGACGTCGAAGGGGCGCATTCGCGCGCGGCGCCGGGCCGCCTCGCGGGAGACCGCGAAGGCCTCGGGGAGCAGGTCGTCGAGTGCCGCACCGCCGGCGAGCCGGTTCTTGAGATCGTCCGTCCTGGCGCGCAGCTCCGCCTCGGACAGGCCCTCCACGGACGCCTCGAACCCGTTGGCGGCCTCGACGACGGGCATCATCCGCTTGACGTCCCGCTGGTGCTTGGTGCCGAAGATCTTCTTCAGGAGGAGGTTCAGCATGGCCCGGCTAGTGTACCGGAATACGCCTCAGTCGTCGCTCCCTCACCGCCTTGCATCTGGGCCTTTTTGAGCGGCCTGCGAGGTTTTCAGCATCCTGCGAGCGGCCCCCGCGTCGGGGATCGCCGAGGCGGGGCCGTGGGCGGCGGCGAGCAGCTCGCGAGCATGCGCGCGCGCCGCGTCGGTGACCGTCTCGCCCCCCAGCATCCTGGCGATCTCCTCGACGCGATCGCCGCCCGCCAGCACGTCGACGCTCGTCCACGTCCGATTCGCGCGCACCGACTTGGCGACTCGCAGGTGGCTTGTCGCCCGGGCGGCGATCTGCGCGAGGTGCGTCACGCAGAGCACCTGGCGAGCCCGCGCGACCTCGGCGAGCTTCTGGCCTACCCTGTCGGCGATGCGGCCACCGATCCCGGCGTCGACCTCGTCGAAGACCAGCGTCGCCAGCCCCTCGCCCGCCGCGAGCACGCTCGTGAGGACGAGCATCGTACGCGACAGCTCACCGCCCGACACCACGCGGGCCAGCGGCCGGATCTCCTCGCCCGGATTCGTCGCGAGCCGGAACTCCACGCGGTCAGCGCCCCGTGCCGAGACGGCGTCGAGCCGCTCGGTGCGGATCTCGAAGACCGCGCGCTCCATCCCCACGCTTTGCAGCTCCCGCTCCACCTGGGGCGCCAGGCGGCCCGCGGCGACCGCGCGGCGCGCCGACAGGTCGGCCGCCGCCGCCGCCAGCTCGGCCTCCACGCCGGCGAGCGCCCGTTCCTCGGCGGCCAGCACCTCCTCGTGCCGGGCGAGCCGGTCGAGCTCGCCCCCGATCTCGCGGCGGTAGGCCAGGATGGCCTCGACGCTCTCCCCGTACTTCCGCTCGAGCCGCGTCAGCGCGTCGAGCCGCGCGTCGATCTCCTCGAGGCGCCCCGGCTCGAACACGACCGTCTCGCGAAGCCGGCGGATGCTCGCGACCGCTTCCTCGATGTACGCGGCGGCCGCCTCGACGGGCTCCCCCGGCGAGCCGAACGCGGGATCGAGGCGTCCGAGCTCGCGGAGGATCTGCGCCGCGCGGACCAGCAGCGCGGATGCCGAGCGTGGCTCGTCGTAGAGCGCGCCCGCCGCCTCCACGAGCCCGGCGGTGAAGCGCTCCGCGTGCTGCAGGCGCCGCCGCTCGCCCCGGATCTCCTCTTCCTCGCCGGCGGAGAGGCGCGCTGCGTCGATCTCGGAGGCCTGGAAGCGCAGCAGGTCCTCGCGTTGCGCCCGCTCCCGCTCCGTCGCGCGCGTGCGCTCGACGGCCTGCCGGGCCGCCTCCCGCTTGGCGAAGAGCGTCGCGACCGTCTCGCGGAGCCCATCGGCCTCCGCGAAGCGGTCGAGGAGGTCGAGCTGATGGGAGGGTTCGAGCAGTCGCTGGTGCTCATGCTGCCCGCGCACCTCGAGCAGGTGGTCGCCGAGCCGCTCGAGCAGGGCGAGCGTGACCGGCGAGTCGTTCACGAACACCCGGTGCCGTCCCGACCGGGACAGCCCGCGCCGGATGAAGAGCTGGCCCCCCTCGGGCCGGATTCCGGCCTCGTCGAGCACGCCGAGCGCCGGGCTCCCGGGCTCGAGATCGAGCACGGCCTCGACCGTGGCGGACTCCGCCTCCGACCTGAGCAGATCGCTCTGGGCCCGGGCGCCGCGGAGCAGCAGGATGGCGTCGATCAGGATGGACTTGCCGGTGCCGGTCTCGCCGGTCAGGACGTTGAGGCCGGGCGCGAACGGCACCTCCGCCGACTCGATGACCGCGAGATTCCGGATGCGAAGTTCGCGTAGCATCCCGCCCGGCTCCGATGCTAGCCCGGATTATTCATGAACGGCGGCAACTGGGACCGGACGGGTGGCGCGGCGGGCGGGGCGCCCCCTGAGGCGAGCCGGGGGACCCCACACCGGGCGGGGGTGGCGAGCCGAATGGGGCTGCCCGCCGCGACAGGACCCGTCCGCCTCGCGGGTGATCCGTTCATGAATGGTCCGGATTAGCAGGCCGCCGAGACGAGGCCCGGGTCGAATCGGCTCGGCCGCTCCTCCCTCCGGCGTACGATTCACTCGGCCCTCGCGGCGACCCCGCTCGGCTCGAGCGGCCCCGTACGTCGCAGTCGTCCCGATCTCCTCGGATCTCCCCTCGGCTCGAGGCGCGGCCGCCGTGCGTCCGGGCCCCTCCGAGCGGCCTGGTTGGCCTCTCCGTATCATGCTAGGTCAGGCGGGAGCACGGCTCAAGCCGTATCGGCGACGGTACGCCATCGCGGCGCATGCCGCGAGCCCGCCGCCGCCCGCGAGCAGACCGGCCCCCTGGCTCCGGGGGAAGAAGCGCATGGTGATGCGATGGCGGCCGCCGTCGACGAAGACGCCACGGACGACGCCGTTGACGCGGTGGATGTCGGCCGGCGCGCCGTCGACCCTGGCGCGCCAGCCCGGGTAGAAGGTGTCGGTCAGCACCACGAGCGCGGGCCCGCTCGCCGCCACGTCGAGGGTCAGGCTGTTCGGCCGATACTCGACGATCCCGGCGTGCCCGCGCCCGCCGCCCGGACGTCCCCGGGGTGCCTCCACGACGGCGCGCCCGCGAAGGTCGAAGCCCTCCGAGAGCGCGCGAGTCCGGGCCTCCCCCGGATCCGCCGCATGCTCCCACTCCCCGACCACGAAGGCGCGGGGCAGCGCGGCAGGATTCTCGTAGACCACGACCTCGTTCCGGTAGATCACGGGGAACCGCTCGCCCTCCGTCCTCGCGCGACTGTTCAGATCCAGGCCGAGCGGAGCCAGGAAGTACCGGACGCCCAGGAACGAGTAGCCCCGGAGCCGGTGGCGCAGGTCGTGCTCGAGGGACGCCGGATAGACGTAGATCAGCCCGCCCTTGACCTCGGAGCGCTCCGGCTCGCCGGTGAACCAGAGCGAGTACCAGCGCAGGCGCTCGGCGGTCTCGAGGCCCTCGAAGACGAACCGGTCGAACCACCGGACGGCGAGCGCCTCGACATAGCGCACGTCGTAGAGACCAAAGACGCTCGCGTAGTTCGGCGCGAGCACGCGCCGGTCGCCCATGATGCGGTCGTGGCCGCCCCGCTCGCGCAGGAATTCCACCACGGGCGGGACAGCGGCGGGGTCCCGGCGGTCCGGCAGGCCGACGGGCGCGGTCTCCTCGAGGAGGACCGCGACCGCGAGCGCCACGGCGGCGGCCGCGGTCGCGCCGGCGCGCTGCCGGAGCAGCAGAAGAGCCACCGCGAAGAGTCCGAGGCCGGCGGGCACCAGGCGGAAGGCGAGCCAGTCCGGCGCCCAGCCGCGCGGGATCGGGAACCAGCGCTCGACGAGCACCAGACCGAGCAGGGCCACACCGAGCGCTCCGCCGCGCAGCCGGAGCAGGCTCACGGCCGCCAGCACGAGCAGAAGCCCGGCGAGCACCTGGCCGCCGATGGCGCCGGGCCAGACGAAGCTCCAGTGCGTCGTCATCGCCTGCTCGAGCGCTCGGGTCGAGTATCCACCAAGGACCCCGACGCTGAGGAGCACGGCCGCCACGCAGAGGAGCACGCGGGCACGCGTCGCGGCGCCCGCCGGCCCGGCATCGACGTACCGCTGGAGCCCGAAGGCCGCGCCTGCGGCGAGGGCCAGGCACCAGGTCGGGCCCGCCCAGCGCGGGGTCCAGACCTGGTCGAACAGGGGGAGACGGCCGATCCAGTCGAAGGGATGGACGCCGAAGTTCTTCAGCACGATCCAGATCCAGACGCCGCCGAAGAAGACGAGCGGCACCCGCCAGCGCGAGGCGGCCGGCCAGGACGGGCCGGCCAGGCCGGCCAGCAGCAGGAACACGGCGAGCGCGCCACCGTAACCGCCGAGGAAGTCCCAGATGCCGTTGTTCGGCTTGTAGCGCTCGAACGTCGGTAGCTCGAAGAACGACGGCACGAGGAGGGCGACGGCCAGGACGGGCGATGCGGGGTCACGGACGCCCATGTCCCCACCCGTCTCGTGCAGGTGGAAGGACTGCCCCAGGTGGGCGGCGAACGGGACCAGCAGGGGGGCTGCCAGGGCGAACCCGACGAGGATCGCGACCGCGGCCCAGCCCGCGGCGCGCCGGGCCTGCGCGAGCGTGCCGCGATAGGCGGTGAGCCAGCGAACGAGTCCGTAGAGCCCCCCCGTCACGAGCACGTAGAGGGCGACCTCGGGCTGGCCCGCGAGGAGGTTCAGGCCGACCGAGGCGGCAACGAGGGCGGCGCGGCGGGAGTCGGGCGACGCCGCGAACGCCTCGACAGCGAGGAAGAACAACGGCGCGACCATCGCCGGGTTGGCGAGCTGTTCAAGATTCACGAACCAGGTGAACACGCCGGAGAGCATGTAGAGAGCGCCCCCGAGGGTCGCCGGGGTCCAGCCGAGGCCGGCGCGCGCGAGGAAGCCGTAGGTCGCGAGGCCGGCGATCCAGAGGCGGAGCACGAAGAGGAAGTCCCAGAGCGCGAACGGGCTCAGGTCGACGAGTAGCTGGTACGGGAAGAACACGCGGGTCGAGTAGTTGACGACGAGCGGGGTGCCCGCGGCCTGGTGAGGATTCCAGAGGGGGAGTTCGCCTCGCCGGAGCGCCGCGCCGATGTACCGGTCGAGCGGCCACTCGTAGAAGGCCGGCGTGGCCATGTCGACGTCGAAGGTGTTGATGGTGGGCCGTCCCCCGCGTCCGGGGGGCCACCCGGGCACGACCCCGCTCGTCGTGTAGAGCGGCGCCTGGACGCTCTTTCCCCCGAAGAGGACCGGGGCGTAGCAGACGGCGAGGAAGATGGCGTGGACGAGCGCGGCCGCGGCGACGCGCATCAGCCGCGGGGCGGGTCTACCGCTCGCCCCACTTGAGCTTCGCGCGAAGCACCGAGAAGAAGTCCTTCTGGGGGAGGCGGACGAGCCGGACCCGCCCGGCGGCCTGCCGGACCTCGACCGTATCGTGCTCCCGGAGCGCCAGCCCGACCTGGCCGTCGAGCGTCAGCATGACGTCCTGGTCCGTCAAGAGCGTCACCTCGATCTGCCGAGAAGCCGGCAGCACGATCGGGCGATTGGTGAGGCTGTGGGAACAGATGGGCGTGAGGACGACCGCATCCATGGTCGGGAACAGGATGGGTCCCCCCGCCGAGAGCGAGTAGGCGGTGGAGCCGGTGGGGGTCGAGATGATGAGGCCGTCGGCACGGTAAGCGGTCGCGTACTGCCCCTCCACCGAGACCGACAGGTTGATGATCCGGCTCATCGCCGACTTGGTGATCACGACGTCGTTCAGCGCAACGTGCCGGGTGACCGGCTCGCCCCGGCGCACCACCTGGGCCGCCAGCATCATCCGGTCGTCGAGCACGACGTCGCCGGCGAACACGGCCTCGAGCGCCGGGAACATCTCCTCGTGCGTCGTCGCGGTGAGGAACCCGAGCCCGCCGAGGTTCACCCCGAGGATCGGAACCCCGGGATCGCCGATCACCCGGGCCACCGAAAGCAGGGTGCCGTCGCCGCCGAGCACGACGACGAGATCCGCCTGGGAGGACAGCTCCGATCGCGTCACCACCGGGAGGGACAGGTCGGGGAGGAGCCGGGCGGTTTCCTTCTCGAGGATCGGGACCCGGCCCTGGCGGGGAAGCCAGTCGGTTAACCTGGCGACGACGTCGGCCGCTTCGGCGCGGTCGAGCCGCGCCACGATGCCGACCCGCTTCACGCCAGGGCCTCGACACTCCTCGCGATGAGCCCCTCCAGGTTGGCGGCGGTGCGACCGTGCAGCGACAGGTGCAGGAAGAACTCCCGGTTCCCCTTGGGCCCCTTCAGCGGGCTCGCGGTCACCCCCAGCACGTGCCACCCACGCAGGACGGAGAACCGCGCCAGACGGCCCACGACCGCCTGGTGCTGGGCGGCGTCCCGCACCACGCCGCCCTTGCCGACCGCGCCGCGACCGACCTCGAACTGCGGCTTGACCAGCGCGACCAGCTCGCCTGCCGGGCCGAGCAGGCCGAACACGGCCGGGAGCACCTTCTCGAGCGAGATGAACGAGACGTCCACGCTGACGAACTTGGGCGGTTCGTGGAACAGCCGGGGGTCCAGGATGCGCGCGTTCATCTGCTCCATCACGACGACCCGCGGATCCTTGCGGAGCTTGGCGTCGAGCTGGCCCGTCCCGACGTCGATCGCGTAGACCTTCGCGGCGCCCCGCTGCAGCAGGCAGTCGGTGAAGCCGCCCGTCGACGACCCCACGTCGGCGCAGATCTTCCCGCGCACGCCGATCTTGAAGGCGTCGAGCGCGTGGGCAAGCTTCTCCCCGCCGCGACTGACGTAGGGAGCGCGTCCCTTCAGGTCGATCTCCGCATCGATCGAGACCAGGGCGCCGGCCTTGTCTACGCGCCGCCCGTCGGCGCTCACCTCGCCCGCGAGCACGAGGCGGGCCGCCTTCTCCCGGGAGGCGGCGAATCCCCGCTCGACCAGGAGCAGATCGATGCGTTTCCTGGCGCTCATGTGCCCCTGATTATAGGCGAGGCCGCGAGCGCGGCCTGAGCAGAAAGAGCAGGCCGGCGCCCGCGATGAAACCGCCGACGTGCGCGAACCAGGCCACGCCGCCCTCGACCCCCCGGCCGAGCACGCCCAGCCCCTGGACGACCTGCACGACGATCCAGAATCCCAGCACGATCATCGCGGGGATCCGCACGAGGCGGACGAAGAAGCCGAGAACGAGGACCGTCAGGACGCGAGCCCGCGGGAACAGGATCAGGTAGGCGCCGAGCACGCCGGAGACGGCGCCGCTCGCGCCGATCATGGGCGTCCGCGAGGCGGGGTTGACCAGCGTCTGGGCGGCGACGGCCGCGACACCGGCGGCGAGATAGAAGAAGAGGAACCGGCCGTGGCCGAGCGTGTCCTCGACGTTATCGCCGAAGATCCACAGGTACAGCATGTTTCCGAGGACGTGGAACAGCCCCCCGTGGAGGAACATCGACGTGAAGACGGTGGCCAGCGGGCTCGGGAAGTCGATCGCGGTCGCGCACTGCCCGGCGAGACGGCACGGTACGACGCCGAACTCGGTCACGAACGCCTGCGCGGTCCGGGCTGCGGCGGCTTCCGGGGCGAACTGGAGCGACGCCTGGTACAGGAAGACGAGGATGTTGAGGGCGATCAGGCCGATCGTGACGAACGGCGTCGTCTCCGACGGGATATCGTCCTTCAGCGGGAACAT
>CAZWXA010000047.1:8445-14979 GCA_964637755.1 uncultured bacterium
GGTCACGCCGCTGGCCGTCATCCGGCGGACCGGGGCGCGCCCGCCGGGGACCCGAGCGGACTCGTCTCGCTCCCTCCCTGTCCCGCACGATTCACCCGGGTTCTCGCGCGTCACGACGGCGTCGCGTTCGAGCTCGGCGGGCGGAGAATGACGGCCACACCGGAGGCGAGGTACGTTCGCGCGACCCTCAGGATATCCGGCACCGTCACCGCGTCCACAGCCTTCAGGTATTGCTCGCCAAAGTCGTGGCCGACTCCGGCCAGCTCGAAGAAGGCGAGGTACCAGCTCTGGCGTGCATTCGTCAGCCGGTCCAGCGCGATCCCGCTCCGGACGTGCGCCTTGCCGAGCGCCAGCTCGTCCTCGGTCACGGGCTCGGTCCGGATCCGGTCGACCTCCCGACGGACCACGGTCTCCGCGTTCTCGACGTTCGGCGGCGCCGTGCCCAGGTGGATCAGGAGAAAACTCGTGTCCGTGCGGGAGGGGTAGAGGGTGCCCACCGAGTAGGCGAGGCCCAGCCTGTCGCGCAACTCGACGAAGAGCCGCCCCGCCATCCCGCCGCCAAGCAGCGCGCTGAGCACCTTGACGGGCGCGTAGTCGGGGTGGCTCAGCGACGGGGCCAGATAGGCGAGCAGCATCTGGGCCTGCTGGGCGGGATGCTCGATGACCCGCCGCGCGGCGGGTCGGCCCGGCTGCGCCGGAAGCCCCGCGGCGTCCTCGGGAGGAGCCGGCATCCCGCCGAACAGCCGCCCGACAGCCTGGCCGACCTCGCTCTCGCGGACGTCCCCGCTCACGGCGAGGACCATCCGGTCAGGCCGGTAGAGCTGCCGGTACTCCGCCAGCAACGCCGCACGGTCGACTCGCTCGACGGCCGGCCGGAGCCCCTGGGCGGGCAGCGCGTAGGGATGCGACCCGAACAGATCGGCGAGGGCCGCGTCGAACGCCAGCGGAAAGGGGCTGTCGAGCCGCGTCCGGATCCGGGCGAGGATCAGCCGGCGCTCCTTCTCGATCTCCTCCGCGGGAAACGTCGGCCTCAGGGCCACCTCGGCGATCAGGTCGAGCAGCGCTTCCCAGTGTCTGGCGAGGGCGACCCCATGCACGGACGCGTAATCGGCCTCGCCGGACGCGTCGAGGCTGCCGCCGATGTCCTCGGCGGCCTCGGCGAGCGTCGTCGCCGTGTACCGCTCGGTGCCGCGCAGGATCACGCGCTGCAGGAAGTTGCCGATGCCCGCGATCTCCGCCGTCTCGGACCGGGTGCCTGCGCGGACCAGCAGCGTGACCGCGACGGTGGGCGCCACGGTGCTCTCCCGCACGACCAGGGTGAGACCCGTGGCGAGCCGGGTTCGCGTCACCCGATCGGACGACGGCGTCGCGCCCCAGGCTGGCGCCGCGAGCGCGACGACCAGCCCCACCCGCACGATCGCGGGCACGAGGCGGGTCCACCGGGGCCCTCGGCCCCCCCGGGGGGAAGGCGACGGGGCGGCCGGGAAGGCGGGCATCGCCGCCACCGTCACCGAGCCCCCTGAGGAAGGAGCACCACGCGGGCGTACCGCCCGGGTGCCAGGAACCGGCGGGCCACCGCCTGGATCTGCTCGCGTGTGACCGCGCGCACGCGATCGAGGTAGGCGAGCTCCTCGTCGAGGCGGCCGGCCGTCTCGGCGCGACCGTAGGCTCGGGCGAGCCCGTCGGGTGTCTCGGCCAGGAACACGTACGCCGCCTCGGCGGCCGTGATGGCCCGCCGGTGCTCGGGCTCGGTGAGCCCGGCCTCCTGAACACGACCGATCTCCGCGAGGACTTCCTGCTCGGCCCGCGCGAGGTTCCGAGCGTCGAGCTGCGCCACGACCGAGAGCGCCCCACCCGCCTCGTGGGCAGCGTAGCTCGAGCCGACCCACGCGACGCTCCCGTGCGTATCCCGCAAGGTCGTGGTGAGCCGGGACGAGCGGGCCTCCCCGAGGATCCACGACAGGAGCGACGCCGCGACGGCATCCGCATCCCCGAGCGCGGGTGCGAGCCAGGACATGCCGAGGTATGCGTGGGAGTCGGGCCGAGCCACCTCGAGCTGGCGCGGCGCGACCGCGGAGACGGGCGTCACCGGATCGCGCCGCGGTCCTCCGCGGGGGAGCCGGCCGAACACCCGCGTGGCGGTGGCCAGGACGTCCTCCGCGTCGACGGCCCCGACGACCACGAGCGTGAACGCTTCCGGGCCGTAGCGGGCGCGGTAGTAGGCCTGAAGCACATCGCGGGTCAGGCCGCCGACGATCGCCGCGGTGCCGATCACGGGACGCGCGTATGGATGTCCGTCGAAGAGGACCCGGTGGAGTTGGCGCGCCAGGGACGTCCGCGGATTGTCCTCGGCCCGGCGCATCTCCTCGAGGACCACGAGCTTCTCGCGCTCGAGCTCGGCCGGATCGAACGACGCGTCGACGCTGATGTCCCCGAGCATCTCGATGCCGGCGGTGACCTCCCCGCTGGGAAGGAGGAGGTGGTAGTACGTGTAGTCGAGCGACGTGACCGCGTTCATGCGCCCGCCCACCCGCTCGACCTCCCGGACGATCGATCCCGGCGGGCGCGTCGCGGTCCCCTTGAACAGCATGTGTTCCAGGCAGTGGGAGAGCCCGAGCTCGGCCGCCGTCTCGTCGCGCGCGCCGACACGCACCCATAGCTGGAGTGCCACGACTTGACCCGGCCGCCGGGGCTGGACGATGACCCGCACACCGTTGCCGAGGACGTGACGGTCGGGCCGGGGGACGAGGGCCGCGCCGGCCGGGCCCGGACCCGGTCCAGCGGCCGAGGCGATCAGCGCCGCGAGAAGCGGGAATCCGAGGCGGCGAAGCGGGTGGCCGGGGCGCATCGACGAGCTAGCCTACCACACGCGATCGGGCCCCGGCTTTCCCTCGACGCGCGACGGCGATAGAATGCCCGCGATGAGCCTTGCCACGCGCGCCGGGGCGCTCTGCATCGCCGCGACACTGGCCGGGGCCGGCCCCGACCCGGCGGCCGCCGAGCACCTCTCCGTCCAGGAGGCGGTGCTCAGGGCCAAACCGGCCGTCGCCCTCGTGGTCTCCGAGATCTCGGCAGAGGTGCGGGTCAACTGCGGCGGGGGCGGGGGCGAGACGCGCGTCGCGCCCCCGCCGTTCCGCGAGACCGGAACGGGCTGGGTGATCGACCCGAACGGGTTTCTCATCACGAACGCCCACGTCGTCCAGCCCGCCTATTCGCCCCAGCTCTGGCTCATCAACTCGCTCACGCGCAAGGGCGTCGAATCGGCCTGCGTGCCCATCATGCTCGCCAGGCTCGGCGTGACACCGGGAGAGCGGCCGGATCTCGAGGAGGAGATCAAGCGGCGGGCCTTCGAGACGGCGCTGCCCACCGCCTCGGCGCGGATCGAGCCCGCGGTGTTCATCGTCCTGTCGAACGGGACGCGGCTGCGGGCCCAGGTCAGGAAGTACAGCCCGCCGGTGGCGACCGGGGAGATGTCCGGGCGCGATCTGGCGCTGGTCAAGGTCGAGGCCAGGGACCTGCCGGTGCTGCCCCTGGGCGTGTCGCGGAACGCCCAGATTGGCGATCCGGTCCACATCCTCGGCTTCCCGGGCGTCGTGCTGAGCCACGAGCTGCTCAACGCGAGCGCGAAGGCCGAGGCGTCGGTCACGAACGGCGCGATCTCCGGCTTCAAGCAGGACGTCGCGGACAATCCCGTCATCCAGACCGACGCGCCCGCGGCCTGGGGCAACAGCGGTGGGCCCGCCGTCAACCTGCACGCCGAGGTGATCGGCGTGCTCACGTTCGTCTCCCTGGCGCCTGGTCCCGAGGGCGGCATCGTCCAGGGGTTCAACTTCATCATCCCGGCGGACGCCGTCCGCGAGTTCGTCAAGGGAACAGAGGTGAAGCTCGACGGGCGGAGCCGGTTCAACGACGAGTGGTGGGCCGGCCTGCGGGACTTCTTCGGCGAGAAGTATCGGCGCGCGGCCCGGCGCTTCGAGGCCGCCGACAAGATCCAGCCAAACTTCCCCGACGTCAAGCGCATCCTCGGGGACGCCCGGTCCCGGCCCACGCCCTTCCCCTGGCCGTGGATGGCCGGCGCCCTCGCGCTCGTGAGCGTCGCCATCCTCGGCTCCCTGTGGGCGCGGCGCTTCAGACGGAACCGGTACCGGATCGCCCCGGCGGAGGTGGTCCGGCTCCTCGAGGACTCCCCCGAGCCCCCCATCATTCTCGACGTGCGCTCGGCGAACGCCTACGCGGCGAGCCCGCTCCGGATCCCGAACTCGGTCCACGTCACGCCCGAGGAGCTGAAGGGCGGCACGCCAGCCGTGAAGATCGACCCCGACCGGACGGTGGTCGCCTACTGTACCTGACCCGACGAGGCCTCGAGCGCCAGTGTGGCGCAACAGCTCCGGCGGCTCGGCTACCGCGACGTGCGAATCCTCAAGGGTGGCCTCGGCAGCTGGGCGAATGCGGGACTCCCGATCGAGAGCAAGGCCCGCTGATCACGCCCCGCGGCGGCCGGCCAGGAAATGGACGTGGAGGTGGTAGACGACCTGACCACCCTCCGGGCCGCAGTTCACGTTGACGCGGTAGCCGCGCTCGGCAAACCCCTTCTCCTCGCCGATCCGCCTCGCGACGAGGAAGCAGTGCCCGACCAGCGGCAGATCGTCCGCCGTCAGCGTGGCCACGGAGGCGATGTGGCGCCTGGGCACGATCAGGAGGTGGATCGGCGCCTTGGGGTAGATGTCCTTGAATGCGAGGACCAGGTCGTCCTCGTACTCGATCTCCGCCGGGCTCTCGCGCGCGACGATCCGGCAGAAGAGGCAGGGCGCCGGGAGCATGCGTGTATAATAGCGCCGCGTTTTCACAAGGAGCAAGATGTCGGAAAACCTGCAGGCCGCTCGAGAAGGCCCGCATGCAAGGCGGTCGCAGAAGGGACTTCGTCAGCGGCGTGCTAGAGAAGGAGACCCGTCTGGTATGGGCACCTGTCCGAAGTGCAAGCTGCGGATCCGCAGGAACGGCAATCACGTGAAGCTCGGCTCCACCTGGGTTCACAAGACCTGCCCGCCACGGCCCACGAACGCCAAGGCGTCGTAGCGCGCCCACCGCGCCGGTGCTTCGTCTTCGCCGCCCGCATCCCCGGACCAAACCGCCGGCCCCCAAACGAGGTGACGTGATGGCTGAACGAGCCGCTTCCCGCGCTGCGCCTTCTCCCGCCGAGCCGAGCCGTCGAGCGTTCCTGAAGACGGCCGGCGCGGCGGCGGCGCTCGCCGCCGGCTCCGAGCCGCTCTTCTTCCCGGGCGTCGTGCGGGCCGAAGAGCCGATCAGGATCGGGCAACTCATCCCCTTCACCGGCTTCCTCGGCGCGATCGGCGAGTACGGCAAGCAGGGGGCCACGCTCGCGGTCGAGGAGCTGAACGCCCGGGGCGGCGTGCTCAACCGGAAGGTCGAGCTGATCACCGAGGACGAGGCCAACCCCGGAGTGGCCGTGCAGAAGGCGCGGAAGCTGATCGAGCGGGACCGCGTGGTCGCGATCGAGGGGCTCGTCTCCAGCGCCTCCTGCCTGGCGGTCGGCGACGAGGCGCAGCGGTCGAAGATCCTCGTGATCAACGCGGGCGCCAACTCCGACGAGATCCGGAGCAAGCGCTGCCACCGCTACGTCTTCTGCACCGAGGGCTGCAACACCCAGTACGTGAGCGCGATCGGCACCTGGCTCATCAAGGCGCGCAAGATCACGAACTGGTACTTCATCACCTCGGACTACGCCTTCGGCCACGACCTGCTCCGGGTGGCCCGGAACCTCCTCGTCTCCCACAAGGGCACCGAGGTCGGGAGCGACCTCGTTCCCACCGGCACGGCGGACTTCAGCCAGTACATCACCAAGATGAAGCAGGCCAAGCCGGACCTGATCTTCCACAACCTCGCCGGGGCCGACGTGACGAACTTCCTGAAGCAGCTCGCCGAGTCGGGCGTGAAGATCGAGATCGCGGGCGGCGTCATCGACTCGGCCTTCGCCTGGCCGGTCGGCGAGTCGCTGCGGGGTGCCTTCCCGATCATCTGGTGGCACGAGGGCAAGAACCCGGCCAGTCTCGCGTGGGCGGACCGCTTCATGAAGCGCTGGAGCCGTCCGCCCGACAACCAGGCGTACGGCGACTACACGGCCGTCCACGCCATCGCGCAGGCGATCGAGAAGTCGAAGAGCACCGACAGCACCCGCCTCGTCCAGGCCCTCGAGGGCCACACGCTCACGTCCGCGATGGACGGACTCAAGGGCCGGCCGCTCACCTTCCGGGCCTGGGATCATCAGCTGATGCAGCCCATGTACGTCGTGCAGGCCAAGGACAAGTCGAAGTGGAAGGACAAGTGGGACATCTTCGACGTGATCTCGGAGTCGCCGGCCCGCTCGGAGTCGCTCGAGAGCATCGCGATCCAGAAGAACGAGAGCCAGTGCACCCTGGAGCCCGTCGCCTAGCGCGGACTATTCATGAACGACGGCGGTAAACTGGGACCGGACGGGTGGCGCGGCGGGCGGGGCGCCCCAGGAGGCGAGCCGGG
>CAZWXA010000048.1:0-888 GCA_964637755.1 uncultured bacterium
GGGCCCCCCTGACCCGTTCCCGAGCCCGGGCAACGCTGACGCGCCCCGGGGGTGGACAGCGTCCCCTCCGGCCGCTCATCTCCATGGTCTGCTCGACATTCCGAGCACCCGGGCTCTCCAGGCACATCCCAAGGCGGAGGCTCGTTCGATGGGTTCGCGCTGCAGGCGGTCCAGGGCGAAAACGCGCCTCAACAAAGCCGACCACGAGATGCCCGCGGAACGGAAAGGCGGCGGCGAGCCCGTCACCGCGACCGCCACTTCGCCTGCTCCCCCGGATTCGACTACCGGAGGTGTTTCACCAGTTGCCGCGGGCCGACTTCGCCGCCGTACACATTGCCCTTCGCGTCCACCGCGAGGCCCTCCGCGGCGCTGGTGCCCGTCAATTCGAGGGGGTCCGGAATGCGGGAGAGGACTTTCCCGTCCTTGAGGCTGCCGATGCGGATACCCCGCAGCCATCCCGGATGCGGCGCGACGCCGTTCGATTCGGAGTCGGCCACGTAAATCAAACCGTCGCGGATGTAGACTCCGCTCGGGCGGCCGAACTGCCTCCACTCGGCGAGGAACGCGCCGTCCTGATCCAGAATCTGCAGGCGCATGTTGCCGCGGTCGGCGACGTAGAGCCGTCCCTGTGCATCCATCGCGATGTCGTGCGGCGTCCGGAACTCGACCGGACCCGATCCGAACCTGCCGAACGACGTGATGAATCTGCCGTCCTTCGTGAACTTCGAGATCCGCGCAACCGTATCCGGCTTCGCATCGGGGGCCTGTCCGGAATGCCCCTCGGTGATGAACAAATCGCCGTTCGGCGCGGCGACGATGCTGGTCGGCTCGGTCAGGGCATCGGGCGGATCACCGGCCACGCCGGGCTTGCCGAACGTGAGCAGCACC
>CAZWXA010000048.1:898-14966 GCA_964637755.1 uncultured bacterium
GCGATGAAGCCGGCGAGCTCGCCCTTCCTCTGTTGCTTCTTGCCGGCGGCCGCCTCCTGCGCGGTCGTCCACACGGGCTTCAACGTGTCCGGGACTCCGGGCTTGCCGAACGTGAGCAGCACCTTGCCCTCGGGACTGAACTTGACGACGGTGTGGCCCCGGCCGTCGATGTCCGGGTACTGCTTGCGCTCGCGCTCGTTGGCGCTGCGCAGGTCCACCAGCCACACGTTGCCGTCGCGATCCACGTACATCTTGTGCGGGAAGATGAACATCCCGGCCCCGAAGCTTCTCAGGAGCTTGCCGGACGCATCGAACTTGAGGACGGGCGGCAGCTTCGAGCCGGCGCAGCTGTCGTACTGGAACGGGGATCCTCCGGGCGGCGTATCGGGGTTGGCGCCGCAGCGGTCCGCCACCCAGACGGATGCGCCGTCCCTGTCGATATCCACGCCGTTCAAGGCGCCCCACTTCCGGCCGTCGGGAAGTTTCCCCCAGGGCGCGACGGTCTGGTACGGATTGGGCAGGTCGTTGGTCGGCTCGACATCGCCACCCGTGAGCGCGTCCGCCCCGCACAACACGATCGCGATCGCGGCAACCAGCAGAGCGAGTGATGCCTTGTTCATGGCTATCCCCTTGTACAGTAGGTGGTGGAAGTTCGACATACTGACACCGTTCTCTTGCTGCGGGCGAAATGCGCGAAGACGCTCCCACCACCCCGCCTGCTACGCAGGCACGCGGCCCGGCCCGACTCGGTGCATCGAGTCGAGCGTTCGGTGGCGGGGCACGATGTGCTCGAGCGAGCCGAGGTGCGAGGGCTGGGCGAAGGTTTGGGCGATCGTGCGCAGCTCGCGGTCGAAGAACGCGCAGGAGAAGTCGCCGCGCGTCTTGATGTTCGTGGAGGCGGTCATGGCCAGGGCCGCGCCGCAGGGCATTCGCTCAGAAGGAGAGGCCGAAGCCGACCGTGAAGTTGACGCCCTCCTCGGAGAAGCCCACGTCGGCGCGGAAGGCCGCCGTCCGCTCCAGGCTGAAGCGCAGCCCTAGCCCGTAGCTCGTGTGGATGCGGGCACCCGGAAGCTGGTCCAGACTGCTGGCGACCGTGCCGGCCTCGTAGAACAGCGCCAGCCCGACGCGCTCGACGCGGATCGTGTCGGTCAACGCGAAGCCCCGGGGGATGACCGCGAAGCGATATTCGGCCACCGAGTGCCAGCTGGAGTTGTCGGTGAATCGGTTCTGGATGTATCCGCGCAGCGTGTGAGTGCCGCCGAGACTCGGCCGCTCGTAATACGGCAGGTCGCCGGCGCTCGCCTGCACGGCCAGGCCTAGAGCCAGAGTATCCGTGGGCGGGTTCTCCTCGCGCTCATCGCCGCCGCGGTGGAGGAGCGGAGGCACGCGGAGCGCCAGATTCGCGAACGCCGTGGCCACGGCCCCGGCGTCACCTCCGCTCTGCCACACCGGTGCGTCCACGAGCACGCCAACCTGCCAACCCGCGTAGGGCTGGTGCTGGCTGTCCCGGGTGTCATAGCGCAGCCCGGCGCTCAGGATGAGACTGTCGTGATGATTGGCGGCGTCGAAGAGCCCGGGGAAGACCTCGTCCGTCGTCGGTCGGCCAGACACTCGCCCCGGCGCGAGGTCGTGGTGCTCACCCCGCGCGCCCACGCTCACGATCCAGTCGCCACCGGCTTCGGGAAGCGCGAACTCACCGCGTGCGCCGAGGTCGATGAACTCGTCGATGTAGCTGGTCTCGTCGCGGGCACGGGTCTCGGGTCCGAGCCCGAAGAACCGCCGGGTGAGGCTCTTCTCGTAACCGCCGAATCCGTCGAGATGGCTGCGTTCCTCCACGATCACGCCGCCGGTGGGCAGATCGCGATGCAGCAGCCAGCGGCGCCAGATGAGCCGGTACTTCTGCTGACCTTCGGTGGTGTACGTCAAGAACGCGCCCAGGAACTCCTGGCGGCGCTGGCCTCGAAAGTCGATATCGGTCAGCGCGATTCCGCCACCGGCCCCGATGTCCTTCTCGAAGAAGAACTGGGGGGCGATGAAGCTGGAGACCAGGAACCGCTCGAAGACATTCCCCGGCTTGATGCGCCCCTCGGGCATGTAGCGCCAGCGCTCCGGATTGGGCACATCGGCCGGCAGCGGGACCTTCGGGATCCGGCCGCTGGGGTCCATTCCCTGGAAGGGATCGTGCTGGGGAGGAGTCGCCTGCTGCGCCTCGGCGCCGAGCGTGGTGCCGACGAACACGAGCGCGCCGAGGACGATCAGGATCGCTCTGGTGGCGTTCATCCAGTTCACAGGAGCGGGCGGTGGTACATCAGGAACGCGCGGATCTTGCCGGGCCGCAGGTAGAAGATCCGCGTCGCCCAGAACTGCCTCTCCGCACGCAAGAATGTCATGAGGCTGGGTTGCTCGGGGTCGTTCGGGTCGTAGACGTGAAAGTCGATCCCTTGCGGCGTGACGTCGTAGGCGTAGGCCACCACCGTGTGGTTCAACTCCGGGATCGGCCAGTTGGTCACGAGGAGCTGTACCAGACGTCCGGCCGCCAGTTCCGTGGCGATCCGCCGGGCGATGCCCTCCTGATGATCCCCGCCCACCGGAAGCCCGATGCGCCAGTTCGTCCAGTGCACCCACGTCAGGAGCCGACCGCCCAGTCCTTCCTTCACGAGCGCCTCGTTCGCCTGCGAGAACTCGTACAGGTTCCGGTAACCGGGGATCACCACCCGGTCATCCGGCGGGAACGCCGGTCGCCAGACCGTCTTCGCGACGACCTGGCGGACGCGCTCGAGGTTCGCCGCGCGGTCGAGTCGCGGCCGCACGGGGTCGAACCGGGCAAAGCTGTGGAACTGCCTCACCGCGCGCGCCATCACGAAGCAGTAGTTCGCGTACAGGTCGGGCTTTCCCGGGGTGCGCGCCCGGATGTCGTTCCGGAACGCGAAGGTGTCGACTCCGAAGACGAAGCCGGTATCCGCCTTCGCGGGCATCGGCGGTGTGACCGGGGATATGGCAGCGGTCGAGCATCCGATGACCAGCAATACGATGAAGGCCAGAGCTGACGCGATGGCGGTCATTCCGGGCTAGCGAGCGTACCCTCGTCGAGGGGATCGCCGTGCCTGTCGCGAAGCCCGACGCCGGGCTGGCGAGAAACACGGAGACGCCGCCAGGTCGTCCCCGACCCCACAGCGTCCCAGGAGAGGAATGTGCGCTACGTCACCTCGAAGCGGTACAGGCGCGTGACATTGTCGCGCGTGATGCGCCGCCGCTCCTCGTCGGGCCCGCGTCGCCGTGGGGGATAGTCGGTCCAAAAGCCCTTTCGCCTCTGCCGGCCCCCACCGGTCGCTTCGTTAGTCCTCCCGCGCGCGAGCAAGGATCGCTCGCCTCAGAGGCGAGGTCAAGCGATTGTGGCCTCGTCGAGGACAGTCAGGAAGGCTCAGAAGGCGGAGGGCGGCCGAGAACCTTCCCTCCGGCGAGGGGAACGCCGTGCGCGATCGAGGCGAAGCGAAGCCGGGGGGCAGAGAAGAACGAGCGGCCCGGGGTATCCGGGGCGAGGAGTTCTGAGAAGGGGGCGTTAGGTCGGGCTGGCCGGAGCCTTCGCAGGCGAGCGTGAGGGTGCCCGCGCCCGGGAGGTATGGGCTCGCCCCAGCCTGCCGATCGAGGGCCGTTACCTCGGCGCTCTCAGCTCGAGCGCGAGCATCGTGGCGGCGATCGACAGGGTCCGGCGCTGATCGACGTCCAGCCCTTGCGTCGCTTCCTCCCACAGGTCGAGCGAGACCGGCCCCTGACCGGTCTGAAGGGACAGGCGCCCTCCGCCCTCGGGGAGCCGGAGGCCTCTCCAGCCGAAGCGCTGCCTCGCGTCGCTCCCGTCGAAGAGCGTGTCGGGCGTCAGCCGTGCCGTGGGGATCTCGGCCGGCGCGGACCCCGACGCGGCCGCAGCCAGGACGCGCTCGCCCGGAGCCCTCAGGACGAGCGCCCGGAGCCCGAAGGCGCCCCGGAGGTCGTCGAGGATCGTCTCGAGCGGAGTGCCGTCCCGGAGCTGCTCGACGAGCCGCCTCAGCACGGCCAGCTCCTCGCCTGCGCGACCGGCCGCCTCGGACCAGCGCTCCCGCCGCCGGCCGAACGCGGCGGCGACGAGCCCGCACGCCGCCATCGCGAAGAAGGCGACGATGTCATCCTGCTTGCTGATGGTCAGCGTCAGGTACGGCTCCGTGAGGAAGAAGTTGAGGCTCATCGCCGAGACCACCGCCGCGGTCATGGCGGCGGCCCGGCCGCCGAGTTCCGCCACGATGATGGTGAACACGATGAAGACGAAGGCCAGATTGGAGGCCGACGTCACCGTGCGCAGCGGTATCAGCGCAACGCTGAGCGCAAGCGCCCCGAGGGTTCCCGCCGGAATCCATACGCCGATCTCGTCTTGCCGGTTCATGGTCGACTCTCCTGTGAGCCCCTCTACGCGTCCACCGCCAGCCGGTACCCGACGCCCGGCTCGGTCAGCAGATACCGCGGCTGGACGGGAAGGCGCTCCAGCTTCCGCCGGAGCTGCGCGACATAGACGCGCAGGTACTGGCTGTCCTCCGAGTGGGTCGGTCCCCACACGTCCTTGAGGAGCTGGCGATGCGTGACGACCTTTCCCGCGTGCTGGATCATCGTCGTCAGGAGCTTGTACTCGATGGGCGTGAGGTGGACCTGCTTGCCCGCCACGAGCACCTGCCGGCGCGCCAGGTCGACGGACAGCTCGCCCACCGAGAACGTCGAGCTGCCGGCGCCGTCACCGCTCTGATCCCGGCGGCGAAGGGCGGCGCGCATCCGGGCCAGCAGCTCCCCCACCGAGAAGGGCTTGCTGACGTAGTCATCCGCCCCGCCGTCGAGGGCCATGATCTTGTCACGCTCCTGGCCTCTTGCGGAGAGGACGATCACCGGGATGGTCGTCCACCCGCGGAGCTCCCTGAGCACCCGCAATCCGTCCATGTCGGGTAAGCCCAGATCGAGAATGACGAGGTCGGGCTGTCGAGTCGCCGCCTCGACGAGCCCGTCGCGCCCGGTCGCGGCCTCGAAGACCCGGTACCCGTGACCAGTGAGAGCGGTTCGCAGAAACCGCCGGATCTGGGGCTCATCCTCGATCAGCACGACCGCCGGCCCCTTGATGGCGCCTTCCGGGCTTCCTGACTCCGCCCCGTCCGCAGGCCGGCGTGACTCAGCCATCCAGACCGTCCACCCGAGGCGGCGTTCCGCTGATCGGTAGAGTGAAGCGGAACGTGACCCCGCCCTCCGGCCGATTCTCCGCCCAGATCCGGCCGCCGTGAGCCTCGACGATCGCCCGACAGATCGCCAGCCCGAGCCCGGCGCCGCGGGCGACGTCCGGCGCGCCGCGGTAGAACTTCTCGAACGCGCGCTCCACATCTCCGGGCGGCAGGCCCGGGCCTCGATCGGCGACCTCGACCGTGATCTCGCCTTCACCCGCCGAAGCGCCGATCTCTATCAGCGTGCCGCTCGGCGTGTACTTCACGGCGTTCTCCAGCAGATTGATGAGCAGCTGCTCGACCAGCACGTCGTCGAGCGGCACGAGCGGCAGGTCCTTCGCCAGGCTGGCCCGGACCGGATGGTCGCGCAGCAGCCTCTCGAGATGCGAGAGGGCCGCCCCGACTACTTCTTCCAGCGGGTGCCACTCCTTCTTCACCTGAACCCCCGCCTCGAGCCGCGTCATCTCCAGGAGGTTCTGGACGAGCCGGTTCAGCCGATGCGCCTCCTCGGAGATCGTCTCCAGCAGGTCTCGCCGGCTCGCTCCGGTCAGCGCGCTTTCGCTCTCGAGCAGCGTGCTCGCCGCCCCGGTGATCGACGTGAGAGGCGTTCTCAGATCATGTGAGACGGAGCTCAGCAGGGAGCTGCGGAGCCGCTCGGCCTCGATCCGCACCTGCGCGGCCTGAGCTTCCTCGGCCAGGACCGCCCGCTCGATCGCCAGCGCCGTCTGGCTCGCGAATGTCTCGAGCAGGTGGAGCTGCTCGGGCGCCTCGAACGTCCGCGAGTCCGGAGGCCGCACCCCCATCACGCCGACGGCTCCGCGGGACCCGACGAGGGGGAGGTAGAGGGCCTTCGCCCCGGGCAGCGTCGTCGTCCCCAGCCCGGCCATCTCACGATGCTCGTACACCCATTGCGCGACCGCCAGCTCGCTCGTATCCGGCACCACCGCCGCCGGTTGCGCCGCCCGCACCGCCAGGCGGCCGTCACCGTCGGGAAGGAGCATGGCCACCTGAGCGTCGACCGCGTCGACGGCATGGCGAACCGAGATCATGAGGAGGCTGTCCACCCCACGCGTGCTCGCGAGCTCCCGGCTCATCGCGTACAGCGCCGCCGTCCGGACCTCCCGGGTGCGCGCCGCCTCGGCCTGGGCGCGGATCCGGACCGTCAGCCCACTCATGACGATGGCAACGATGAGCATCACCGCGAAGGTGATCAAGTGCTCCGTGTCGGACACGGCGAACGTGAAATAGGGCGGAACGAAAAAAAAGTCGAAGGCGGCGACGCTCAGGATCGAGGCGAGCACGGTCGGGCCGCGGCCGGCACGAGTCGCGACCGCGACGACCCCGAGCAAGTAGGCCATCACGAGGTTCGAGAGGCCGAAGTGCGGGAACATGGCCCAGGCGATCGCCGTGCACAGGGCCACCGTGCCCAGGGACACCCCGTAACCCCACCAGTCCGAACGACGAGGTCCCGAGAGGGCGAACCGCGGAGTCTCCGGCGCCTTCTCCCCGCTGATCACGTAGATGTCGATCTCGCCGCTTCCGCGGACGAGGGCATCGACGATCGATCCGAGGACGATCCGCTTCCACAGCGAGCGGGCCGGCTTGCCGACGACGACCTTGCTGACGTTCCGGGCGCGTGCATACGCGAGGATCTCGTCGCTCATCGTTGCCCCGCTGAGCGTGACGGTCTCGGCGCCGAGCTGCTCGGCCAGCCTGAGCGTCTGGAGCACCCGGTGGCGGACCTCCTGAGGGAGGCGGAGCTGGGCCGGCGTCTCCACGTAGGCCACGATCCACTCGGCGCCGAGCTGCTCGGCCATCCGCTTCGCCGCCCGCACGAGCTTGACCGAGTAGGGGCTGGGACCGATGCACGCGAGCAGCCGCTCTCTCACGGGCCACGTCTGTTCGATGGCGTGATCCCGCATGTAGTCGCGCATCTCGGCGTCGACCCGCTGGGCGGTGCGCTGGAGCGCCAGCTCGCGGAGCGCGATCAGGTTGCCCTTGCGGAAGAAGTTCTGGATCGCCTCCTGCGCCTGGGCGGGCACGTAGACCTTGCCGTCCTTGAGGCGCTGGATCAGCTCGTCCGGCGGGAGGTCGATCAGCTCGACCTCGTCGGTCTCTTCGAACACCGAGTCCGGCACCGTCTCGTGCACGACGATGCCCGTGATCCGCGCGACGACGTCGTTCAGACTCTCGACGTGCTGGACGTTCATGGCCGTGTCCACGTTGATGCCGGCGTCGAGCAGCTCGAGCACGTCCTGCCAGCGCTTGGCGTGGCGGGACCCGGGCGCATTGCTGTGGGCGAGCTCGTCGACGAGGACGAGGGTGGGGCGGCGCGCCAGCGCCGCGTCGAGGTCGAACTCCTTGAGGGTGACGCCGCGGTAGAGAACCAGCCGGGGGGGCAGGACCTCGAGCCCGGCCAGCAGCGCCCCCGTCTCGTCGCGCCCATGCGTCTCGACCAGGCCCACGACCACGTCCACGCCCTGGGCCCGCTGCTCGCGGGCGGCCTCGAGCATGGCGTACGTCTTCCCGACGCCGGCCGCCGCCCCGAAGAAGACCTTGAGCTTCCCGCGGGCGCGCCGGGTCTCTTCCTGCTTGACGCGCTCGAGCAGCGCGTCGGGGTCGGGTCGGCGCTCGACGGTCATCCTGGCCCCCTTATGGGCACGAGCTTAACCCGATCCGATCGGCCGCCACCCAGCACCTCGCTCTCCGTCATGCCGGTCACTCCCGCGCTGGTCAACCCCTGCCGGACGTCTTCGAGCGTGAAAGGCTTGATGACCGCCTCGATCCTCTTCACGGCCGCTACTCCCCCTTGCCGTCGAGGGCCAGGTTCAATGCCAGGACGTTGACGCGAGGCTCACCGAGCACGCCCAGCAGCCGACCCTCGGTGTGCTGCTCGACGAGCCGCCGCACGGCGTCCAGGGAGAGCCCGCGCGCCTTCGCCACGCGCGGCACCTGGTACAGCGCCGCCGCGGGACTGATATGCGGGTCGAGGCCGCTGCCGGAGGCGGTCACGAGATCGACGGGGACGGGCGCGGTGTTCCCGGGATCGGCCGCGCGGAGCGCGTCGACTCGCCCCTGCACCGCCGTGACCAGAGCCGGGTTCGTCGGACTCAGGTTCGAGCCCGACGAGGCGCCGGCATTGTACGAAAAGGGCGAGGTGGCCGACGGGCGCCCCCAGAAGTACTTGGGGTCGTCGAACGGCTGGCCGATGAGGGCCGATCCGACCACTTTGCCGTCCTTGGTGACCAGGCTGCCGTTGGCCTGGGCCGGGAACACGAGCTGGGCGATGCCGGTCACGATCAGCGGGTAGACGACCCCCGTGACCACGGTCAGAACCACCAGGGACACTATCGCCGGGCGACAATAAGCAAGCATTGGCGTCGCTCCATTACACGAGGTGGAGGGCTACCAGGATCATGTCGACGAGCTTGATGCCCGGAAAGGGAAGGATGATGCCCCCGACGCCATAGATCCAGAGATGACGGCGGAGCACCGCGGCCGCGCCGAGCGGCCGGTAGCGGACGCCCTTCAAGGCCAGCGGGATCAGGGCGATGATGATGAGCGCGTTGAAGATGACCGCCGACAGGATCGCGCTGTGCGGGGTCGCCAGGTGCATGATATTGAGCGCGCCGAGCACCGGGTAGGTCGTGGCGAAGGCGGCGGGGATGATCGCGAAGTACTTGGCCACGTCGTTGGCGATGCTGAAGGTGGTCAATGCCCCGCGGGTCATCAGCATCTGCTTGCCGGTCTCGACGACCTCGATGAGCTTGGTGGGGTTCGAGTCGAGGTCGACCATGTTGCCCGCTTCCTTGGCCGCCTGCGTCCCCGTGTTCATGGCCACGGCCACGTCGGCCTGGGCGAGCGCGGGGGCGTCGTTGGTGCCATCCCCCGTCATCGCCACGAGCCGGCCCTGCGCCTGAAGATCGCGGATCAGCTTGAGCTTGGTCTCGGGCGTGGCCTGTGCCAGGAAATCGTCCAGCCCCGCCTCCGCGCTGATCGAGGCGGCGGTGAGGGGGTTGTCGCCCGTGAACATGCTGGTCCTGATCCCCATCCGGCGCAGCTCGGAGAACCGCTCCTTGATGCCTCCCTTGACGATGTCCTTGAGCTGGATCACGCCGAGCACGTTCTGCCCGTCGGCCACGACCAGCGGGGTGGCCCCGGCCTTGGCGACCGTGTCCACGATGGCGCGGACCCCCGCGGGCACGGTGCCCCCGAGCTTCTCGACATGGGCCTGCATGGCATCCGCGGCGCCCTTGCGGATCTGCCGGCCGTTGAGGTTGACGCCGCTCATCCGGGTCTGGGCGGTGAACGGCACGAAGGTCGCGCCGAGCCTCTCGAGGTCGCGCTCGCGAAGGCGGTACTTCTCCTTGGCGAGGACCACGATGCTCCGGCCCTCGGGCGTCTCGTCGGCCAGCGAGGCAAGCTGCGCGGCGTCGGCCAGGGCCGACTCGCTCACACCCTCGGCAGGCAGGAACTGCGTCGCCTGGCGGTTGCCGAGCGTGATCGTCCCCGTCTTGTCGAGGAGGAGCACGTCGACATCGCCCGCCGCCTCGACGGCGCGGCCCGACATGGCGATGACGTTCTTCTGGATCATCCGATCCATCCCGGCGATGCCGATGGCCGATAGGAGCGCGCCGATCGTCGTCGGGATCAGGCACACGAGCAGGGCCACGAGGACGGTCACCGTCACCGGAATCCCTTGTCCGGCCGCTTGAACGCTGTAGAGCGAGAAGGGCAAGAGCGTGGCCGTGGCCAGCAGGAAAACGATCGTGAGCCCCGCCAGCAAGATGTTCAGCGCGATCTCGTTCGGGGTCTTCTGCCGCTTGGCGCCCTCGACGAGGGCGATCATGCGGTCGAGGAAGGCCTCGCCCGGATTCGCGGTGACCTTCACCACGATCCAGTCCGACAGGACCTGGGTGCCGCCGGTGACGGCGCTGCGGTCACCGCCACCCTCGCGGATCACCGGGGCGCTCTCCCCCGTGATCGCCGCCTCGTTCACCGACGCCACGCCGTCGATGACCTCGCCGTCCGCCGGGATGAAGTCGTGAGCCTCGACGAGCACGACGTCGCCCTTGCGCAGGGTGGTGGCCGCGACCGGGGTGTAGTCGGCCCTGAGCGCGGGGTGCACGAGGCGCTTGGCCTGGATGTCGCGGCGGGCCTTGCGCAGAGACGCGGCCTGCGCCTTGCCCCGACCCTCGGCCATCGCCTCGGAGAAGTTGGCGAACAGGACCGTGAACCAGAGCCAGACCGAGACCCAGAAGATGAACCAGGCCGGCGCCTCGCCCCTCCCGACCAGCGCCTGGATCCACAGCAGCGTGGTCAAGATGGAGCCGACGTACACGACGAACATCACCGGGTTTCGCACCTGGCGTGCCACCGTCAGCTTCCGAAAGGAATCGACGACCGCCTGCCGAATGATCGGCAGGTCGAACAACGCGCGCTCTTTCACCGTACCAGCCATTGCCTCAATACCTCACTTGGCGGCGACCAGGTTGAGATGCTCGACGATCGGTCCGAGGGCCAGCGCGGGGACGTACGTGAGGGCCCCCACCAGGATCACGACCCCGACGAGCAGGACGACGAAGAGCGGGGTATGCGTGGACAGCGTGCCCGGCCCGGCCGGGACGATCTTCTTCCGGGCGAGGGAGCCCGCGACCGCCAGCACCGGCACCGCGAGCCAGTACCGGCCGAACAACATGGCCAGGCCGAGCGCCGTGTTGTAGAAGGGGGTGTTGGCGCTCAGGCCGGCGAAGGCGCTGCCGTTGTTGTTGGACGCCGAGGAAAACGCGTACAGGACTTCGCTGAAGCCGTGCGCCCCGGGATTGGTCATCCCCGCTTTGCCCGCCGCCATGGCGACCGCGACGGCCGTGCCGATCAGGACCAGAGCCGGCGTGATCAGGATCACGAGGGACGCCATCTTCATCTCGTACGCCTCGATCTTCTTGCCGAGGTACTCCGGTGTGCGCCCGACCATGAGGCCTGCCACGAACACGGCGACGACGGCGAACATCAGCATCCCGTAGAGCCCGGACCCGACCCCGCCGTAGACGACCTCGCCGAGCTGCATCATCCACATCGGCACGAGCCCCCCGATCGGGGTGAAGGAGTCGTGCATCGAATCCACGGATCCGTTCGAGGCCGCCGTCGTGGTGGTTGCCCAGAGCGCGGAGTTGGCGATCCCGAAGCGGACCTCCTTGCCCTCCATGTTGCCGCCGGCTTGCAGAGCGCCGGCGGTGTGATCGACCCCCTGCTTGGCGAAGACGTCCCCGCGCTGCTCCGCCACCACGCAGACAGCCAGCATCCCCACCAGGATGACCGTCATCGCGGCCAGCACTGCCCAGCCCTGGCGTCTGTCTCCCACCATCACGCCGAACGTGTAGCACAGGGCGCCCGAGATCACGAGGATGGCGAGCACCTCGAGGAAGTTCGACAGCGGCGTGGGGTTCTCGAACGGATGCGCCGAGTTGACGTTGAAGAAGCCGCCGCCGTTGGTTCCGAGTTGCTTGATGGCGATCTGCGAAGCCGCCGGCCCCACGGCGATGACCTGCTCGGTCAGGGTCGACTTCTTGGTCTTCGGCTGGCCCTTCTCGTCGAGGACGGGCTTGCCGTCCTTGTCCGTCTCCGGCTCGTCGTAGCTCGTGGACTGCACCACGGTCGCCTTGGCATAGGGCCCGAAGGTCTGCACCACGCCCTGGGACACCAGGGCCAGGGCCAGGACGAAAGCCAGCGGCAACAGGATGTAGAGTGTGGTCCGCGTGAGGTCGACCCAGAAGTTGCCGATGGTCTGAGCGGACCGGCGGGCGAAGCCTCTAATGAGCACGACGAGCACCGCCATGCCGGTGGCCGCCGAGACGAAGTTCTGCACCGTGAGCGCCAGCATCTGCGTGAGATAGCTCATGGTCGTCTCGCCGCCATAGCCCTGCCAGTTCGTGTTCGTGGCGAAGCTCACCGCCGTGTTGAACGAGGAATCGGGCGCGACGGCTCCCAGGCCCTGGGGGTTCAGCGGCAGCACACCCTGGAGGCGCTGGAGGGCATAGACGAGGAGCAGCCCCGCCAGGTTGAAGAGCAGCATCGCCGCGGCATAGGTCTTCCAGCCCATCTCCTCATGGGGCCTCACGCCACCGAGACGGTAGACGAGTCGCTCGAGCCAGCCGAGCGCGCGGTCCAGGCCGAACGGGCGGCCTCCGTAGACCCGTGCCATGTAGGTGCCGAGCGGCTTGGCCAGCGCGAGCAGGACTACCAGGTACAGAACGAGCTGAAGCACGCCATTCGCAGTCATTCGAAGAGCTCCGGTTTGAGGAGGGCGAGCACCTGGTAGATCAGCAGCCCGAGGGAAACCAGGCCGCCAACGATGTAGAGGAGTGGCATACGTCCCTCCTACACGCGCTCACACAGTCTGACGAGCGCCCATGTCAAGGCGAAGAAGCCGACCGTCACCGCCACGAACACCAGATCACCCATCGCCCTTCTCCTTCATCCGCGTGGTCGTTCCACCACTCTTCAGGATGGCAGGCCCTCACCGGGGTCTGCGCCCAGCCGGGGCCACAGCCGACAATACGGCCACGAGAATCAGACCTTTCAGAGCACCATCCAGCCGACGTCGCATCGGCATCGTTGCCAACCCTCCTCGGCGCCTCATCAGCGCATCCAGCGTCCACTGCTTGCCGCGTTCCAAGCCCTGCCGCAGTGTGTACCCGACGCGTGCAAAGAAACCGTTAAGAGTGGGACGAACTTCATCAAGACCTCGCACACCTCTGATCGTGCTGCAGGGCCCGTACCAGCGTCCCCAAAGCCCTCTCGCCTCTGCCGACCTCAGCGGTCGTTTGTCCTCCCGCGCGCGAGGAAGGGATCGCTCGCCTCAGAGGCGAGGTCGAGCGAGTGTGGCCTCGTCGAGGACGGTCAGGGAGGCTCAGAAGGCGGAGGGCGGCCGAGAACCTTCCCCCCGGCGAAGGAAGCCGTGCGCGATCGAGGCGAAGCGAAGCTTGGGGCAGAGAAGAGCGAGCGGCCCGGGGTATCCGGGGCGCGGGGGTTCTGAGAAGAGCGTTTATGTCGGCTACGCTCTCCGGGCCGAGATGCGGCTGCCGGGCGAGGCCGCCCTACAGTTCTCGATCGAACCCGTGGGGCAACCGGAGCCTTCGCGGCTCGTGCAGGCGGCGCCCTTCCGCCCGCGCGGACTGCTGGGCCTCGCCTACTGGTACGGGGTCATGCCGTTGCACGGCATCGTGGTTCCGCCACATGCTCGCTGGCATCCGGTGCCTGGCCGAGGCCGATGCACGCGCGGCCCGGCGTGCGAAAGAGTCTGGCGCGGCTGGCCAGGGCGCCACGGTCGAGCCCAGCCAGAGCACAGTCCCCAGCATTGGACGAAGGTCCACTAGGTGACGCTCCGGTCCGACTTTAGAGTAGAGGGAGAGAACGAGACGATGGGGTCTCGGCCATGACCCATCGGGCTCGAGACCATACGGAGAGCGCAACATGTCCAGGGGAACACATGGCAGTGGGGGGAGGTGATGGAGCATGGGAACCTTGCTGATCGTCCTTCCGGTGTTGTTCCTGCTCGGCGGGGGGGCTGGGGTTACTCTCGTTGGCGCGGGTAGTGCCCGCTGGCCCTTTCGTATTACGACAAAGGAGGCATCATGAAGCCAAGTAGCAAGGATGAGGTGGCAGGCAAGATTCACGAAGTGAAGGGTGCGGTGAAGGAGAAGGTGGGGAAACTGACAAACAATCCCGACTTGGAGGCCGAAGGCACAGTTGAAAAGGTGGCCGGCAGAGTTCAGAAGAAGATCGGCCAGGTGAAGAAAGTCCTCGGACGATAGTGAGGCCGACTCGCTAGCGGGAGAGGG
>CAZWXA010000049.1:0-8485 GCA_964637755.1 uncultured bacterium
ACCTGCCGGATCCTGTACTCCTCGCGGAGGAGGCTCACCACCTTCTGGTCGAAGATCTGGAACGCGGCGCGCTGGGGCTGGCGAAGGATCTCGCGGCCGTACTTCGCGTAGGTGTAGTTGCGGAGGTCCGCGCCCTCGTCGACGAAGCGCTCGCCGCGGCGGTTGACGATGAGGCCGAGCGGGTAGGAGTGCTTCTGGAAGAGGTCCCCCACGCGCCGGTCGCCGAAGGGCGGGGCGTTGAGGTCCCACGCGACCGCGTGACAGGACGACCAGTGGCCATACGGCTGGGCGCCGATCTCGAGCGCCATGCGGATCCCGTCGCCAGTGTTGTGCCGGGTGCCGCGTACCCGCGCGAGCTCCCAGTCGGGACCGAGGTAGCGGGCGCGCCACTCCGGATTGGCCTCGAAGCCGCCGCACGCCAGCACGACCGCGCCGCACTCGATCTCGTGAAAGCCCTCGGCGTCCCGCGTGACGATTGCCCGGACAGCACCCCGCTGGTCGAGGTGGAGCCGCGAGGCCCCGGCGCCGTACCGGATCGTGACCCCCGCCTTTTCCGCGCGCTGGTAGAGCGCCTCGACGAGCCCCGGGCCCCCGCCGACCACCTCGACCGAGAGCCCGCCCCAGAACCGATGCCGATCGCCAACCCTGTAGGACTGCCGGGCCAGCATGGGGATGAACCGGACGCCCTGCGAGCGCATCCAGGCGATGGTGGGCCGCGACCCACGGACGAGCGTGTCCGCGAGGTCGGGGTCCGCGAGATGCTCGGTGAGGCGGGCCAGGTCGTCGAAGAAGTCGGACTCGGTGTACGGGGCGATCTCGATCGAACCGGCCTCGGCGTCGCTGAGATCCGGGATCACGTCTCTGCGGAGGTCTTCGAGCCCGCTGTGCGCGAGGCGGAAGCCCCCCGCGGTGAAGAACGAGTTCCCGCCGCGCTCGTGCCGGGGCGCCTTCTCGAGGACGAGGACCTCCGCTCCGCGTTCGCGCGCGGCGATCGCCGCGCAGAGCGCCGCGTTGCCGCCGCCGACGACCACGACGTTCCGGCTCATCTCACCGGCCGATCTGCGCTCCGCGCTTGGGAGGTCTTGAGTTCGGCATTACCAGCGACGCCCGGCTGGCGCCGGGCTTGCCAGAGGGAACGCTCGCCTGCGGGAGGATTCCTAACCCTGACCGGAAGATAGTCGGCGGCTGGGGGAGGCCCGGGGCAGCGGGTGACGCGGCGAGCGGGGCGGATCGACTCGGGCCTCGCCTCGCGGCGGTCGCCGCTCCGCTCGAACAGCGTGGCGCGGAGCGCACCGCCTCACCGACGCGCGCGTTGTGCGAGAGCCAGATCGCGTGGGGCGCGGCCGGGGCGTTGGCGGGAGCGAGCACCGTGGGGCTGCTCGCCGCGGCAGGACCCGCTGCCCCGGGCTGCGCCTCGCGCGAGTATCTTCCGACTGGGGTTAATACCCGGCCTGCGTTCCGCGCTCGGGAGGTCTTGAGTTCGGCCTCATCACCAGCGACGCCCGGCTGGCGCCGGGCTTGCCATGGGGAACGCTCGCCTGCGGCTCGCATTATTATGCTTGATCAGCGGGTGAGGACGAGGGTGAGGAGGATGAGGCCGAGGGCGATGCGGTAGGCGACGAAGGGAGTGAGGGAGTTCCGCCTGAGGTAGTTGACGAGGAACCAGACCGCGGCCCAGCCCGCGACGAAGGACGCCAGGAGCGCGACCACCAGGGGCCCGCGATCCGCGGGTGGGACGCCGATCTTTGCCAGGTGCAGCGCCTTGAGAGCCCCGGCGCCCGCCGTGATGGGGATCCCGAGCAGGAACGCGAACCGCGCCGCCGTCGAGCGGTCGAGGCCCCCCAGGAGCCCGGCCGAGATGGTGATGCCCGACCGCGAGGTTCCGGGGATGAGCGCCACGGCCTGGGCGCAGCCGACGAGGAGCCCCTGTCTCCACCCAACGCTCCGCTCGCCCTCGGGGTGTGCGGGTCGCGCGGCGGCGAGCCGGTCGGCGGCCAGCATCACGACGGCCCAGACGAGTGTCGACAGGCCGACGACGATCGGCAGCCTCAGGTGGACCTCGATGAGCCGGTCGAAGAGGACGCCGGCGATCCCGCCGGGAATGGTCGCAGCGATCAGCAGGAGCGCGAGCCGCCGCGAGCCGTGCCCGCCGGCGCCCCCGCCCACGCTCGCGAGGATCGCGACCAGTTCCAGGCGGAAGTAGGCGACCAGCGCCGCCAGCGTGCCCAGGTGCATGACCGCGTCGAAGGCCAGACCCTGGTCCGGCCAGCCGAGGGCGTACGGGACGAGAATCAGGTGCCCGGACGACGAGACCGGGAGGAACTCGGTCGCGCCCTGGACGAGACCGAGCACGAGCGCCTGCGCGTACGTCATCCGACGATCTCTTCCCCACCGTCGACGCCGATCACGTTGCCTGTCATCCAGTACGTATCAGGGTGCGAGAGGACGACGATCGCGCGCGCCACGTCCTCCGGCGTCGTCATCCGACCCGAGGGGTTACGGCGCCGCGCCTGCTCCGCGATCACCTCGTAGCCGGGGATCTTCTGGGCCGCGGGCGTGGCGGTGACACCAGCCCGGATCGCGTTGCTGGTGATGCCGCGGGGCGCGAGCTCCGAGGCGAGCTGGCGGATGTGCGACTCGAGCGCGGCCTTGGCGGCCGAGACCGGCCCGTAGGACGGCATGACCCGGGCACCTCCCGACGACGTCATCGCGAAGATCCGTCCCCCGCGTCCCATGAGCCCCCGCCCGACGACGTGCTGCGTCCAGTAGACGAGGCTGTGGGCCATGACGTCGAGGGTCATGTCCATCTGGGTCGGGCTGACCGCGTCCTTCATGGGATCCGCGAGGTAAGGCTTGAGCGTTCCGAAGGCGAGCGAGTGCAGCATGACGCGCAGCGCCCCGACCTCGCCGCGCTCCTGCAGCAGCCGCTCCATCTCGTCCACGACCTCCGCGCGCTTCTCGGTGTCGGCCGCGTTGATGTTGAAGAAGCGGGCCTCCTGGCCCGCCGCCCGGATCTCCCCGGCGATCCGCTCGGCGTTGTGCTGGGTCGCCTTCCGGTCGAGGTGCACGCCGAAGACGCTGAGGCCGGCACGCGCGCACGCGAGGCTCGTAGCCGCGCCGAAGCCCGAGGAGGCGCCGAGAATGAGAGCCCAGCCGCCGAGGGTGATCGGGTGCGTGGAATTCATGTGAGTGCTCCCAGGACGAGCGTGAACGCCAGGAGACCCGCGCCGGCCCACCGGGCGTGGCCTCCCGCGAGGAGCCCCACGAACGCGGTCAGGACGTGAAACGCGGCGAGCCCCAGGAAGAAGTCCGTCACCAGCATGCCCACGGCGTTGAGCGCAACGAAGGCGGCGGCGAGGACGACCGCGGCGGCGATCAGGGGACGGTGGCGGCGCGCGGCCACCAGCAGGAGGAGCGCCGTGTCCGCCAGGAGGAGCCATCGCGTGACCGCCGGACCCGGCACGACCCAGTCGAGGCCTTCGAGCCAGTGCCGGCCAGGAGGGGCGCCCGGAGGGATCCGCGAGGCCGCCGCGAGGAGGGAATGCATGGGCGTTGGCATTCTAACATCGTCGCGCTGGCGGACACGTCCGCGGTCGGGCATCATGAGAGCGGTGCTCGCTGCGTGCCCACGGGAGCACGGGTGAAGCCGCGGTGACTCGGCCAGCGCCTCGGAAGGCGGGGACGAGGGTCCTCGCGCGGTCGCCGCGGATAGCTGCCGGGGTAACGCCCGGCCAGGGGGCGCCCTCGCTCGCAGCCGACCCGACCGCCGGCGCGCCCGCGTCGGATTCGTCCGACCTCCCCGGGCTGCCCCCGGGCTGGCGTTCGCTCGACACGTTTCCCGCGACAGCGTAGAATCTCGCCCACCGATGCCGAAGACCGCCGGGATCCTTCTGATCGGCAACGAGATCCTCTCGGGCAAGATCGCGGACGCGAACGCGGTGTACCTTTGCCGGGAGCTCCGGCAGCTCGGCGTCGAGGTGCGGCGGATGGCTGTCATCCCGGACGAGGTCGACGTGATCGCCCGCGAGGTCGCCACGTTCAGCCACGAGTACGAACTGGTCTTCACCTCGGGCGGCGTCGGACCCACGCACGACGACGTCACGATCGAGGGTGTGGCCCGGGCGATGGGGGTTCCGGTGGTGCGGGCGCCGGTGCTGGTGGAGCTGTTGCGGGGCTACTACAAGGGCAATCTCAACGAGGCCCGGCTCAGGATGGCCGAGGTCCCGGAGGGCGCGGAGCTGGTCTCCGCCGACGCGCTGGTGTTCCCCGCGGTCGTCATGCGAAACGTCTACATCCTGCCCGGAGTGCCGGAGATCTTCCGGCAGAAGTTCGAGGCGCTCCGCGAGCGCTTCCGCGACGAGCCGTTCCACCTGCAGAACGTCTTCGTCAGGATGAGCGAGGGCACCCTCGCGGACTTTCTCAACGATCTCCTCCGGGAGTTTCCGGACCTGATGCTCGGCTCGTACCCCGAGTTCTCCAATCCCGAGTACAAGGTCAAGGTGACGCTGGAGTCGAGAGACCGTGTCTATCTCAGTCGTGCCGTGGAGGATTTTCTGAGCCGTCTCCCCAGTAGCTCGGTCGTGAAAGTGGAATAGCAGAGTGCTGGACCCCGCCGGCCGCTCGAGAAGGCCCGGATGCGAGACGGCGTGGCCGTTCGAGCCGAGTGGCTCCGCCGCGAGGCGAGGTCCGAGTGGATGGGCTTTTTCAGGGGCCTGCTAGAAAGGAGTGTCAGCGATGAGCACGTACAGGATGGACCGGAGGGGCTTTCTCAGGACGGCGACGGTCGGCGTCGGAGCGGCCGTCTCGCTGGCGGCGACGCGGTCGGGCGCGGAGCACCTGAAGCGGTCGGCGCTTCCGGCGCCCTCGGGACACCGTGTGGTCATCATCGGGGGAGGCTTCGGGGGTAATTTCACCGCGGTGACGCTGCGGAAGCTCGCGCCCGCCGCGGAGATCGTCGTCATCGAGCGGCATCCGTTCTTCATCTCCGGCCCGGCGTCGATGGAGTACGTCTTCGGTCTGACGAGCCTCGACGAGATCTCCCGGGGCTACCGGCCGCTGATGGCGCAGGGCATCAAGGTGCTGAAGGCGGAAGTCGAGGGCGTCGATCCCGCCGCGAACCAGCTCTTCACCTCCGCCGGCAAGGTGGACTACACGCAGCTGGTCATCACCTCGGGCACCCGCCTCGCCTACGAGGACATCGCCGGCCTCGCCGACCACCCGGAGGAGAACGCTCATCCGTACGACAAGTCCACGATCGTCGACATGCGGCGCCGCCTGGACGGCTACCGGGGCGGCACCATTCTCCTGAGCGTTCCGCCCACGCCGTTCAAATGCCCGCCAGGTCCGTACGAGATCGCGCTGCTCATGGCCGAGCGCATCAAGAAGAGCAACCTGAACGGCAAGGTCCTGCTCGTCGATGCCAACGGCGCGCCCCAGCCGCCCGGTGTCGCCCAGGGGTTCCGCGACGCGATCTCGATCACCTGGGCCGACCAGATCGAGTACGTGACGAACCAGAAGGTCACGGCGGTCGACGCCGGCGGCAAGACCGTGACGACGGACAAGGGGCAGTCGTACAAGTACGACCTCCTGAGCGTGATCCCGCCGAACAAGGCCGCGACGTTCATCAAGGAGGCGGGACTCGGCGACCCGTTCGTCGAGGTGGACCCGGGCACGTTCAGGTCGACGAAGGTCGAGAACGTGTGGGCGGTGGGCGACGCCGCCAAGACGCCGTTCACGAAGAGCGCCTACGTGGCCTCGATCTCCGGCAAGATCGCGGCGCACACGGTCGCGGCGGCGCTCGGCGTCACGCCGCCGGCGGCGCCGGACCTCCACAACATCTGCTACCCGTACGTCGCCAGCGACCAGACCCTCATGGTCCGGGCCGACTGGACGATCACGCGGGAGGACGGCAAGCCCAAGGTCACCGCCAAGGGAGCGGCCGACAACAAGCCGAACGCGACGGGCGTCCAGCTCCGGAAGGCCTGGGAGCGCGGACTCTGGCGCGAGATGTTCGGAGCCTGAGGGGGAGCGCCCGCGGTGGACCGGCGAGAGTTCGTCAAGGGCTGCGTCGCCGGCGCCGGTCTCCTCGGGGGAGGGGCGCACGTCGCGGCCGGCGGGCCGAGCGGCTCCCCGCGGGTGGCTCTGGTCATGCCCGACGGCACGCCGCTCCGGGCCTCGGCGCTTCCCCCGCACGAGGCCCACTGTTTCTTCTATCCCTACACGGCGACACCGTGCCTCCTGCTCGACGTGGGAACGCCGGTCGCACCGTCGGAGCCAGCGGCCGGCGATCCCCGTCCGGGCGGGGTCGGCCCCGGCCGCTCGATCGTGGCGTACACCGGAATCTGTTCCCACGAGTGGAGCCACCCCGATCCGGAGTTCTCGCCGATCCACTATGTGCCGCCCGGCGGGCGCGCGATCCTCGTCGGGGACCGAGACCGACTGATCGTCTGCTGCAGCCACGCGAGCGCCTTCGATCCCGCCGCGGGCGGTCGCGTCGTCCAGAGCCCGGCGCGCCTGCCGCTGGCCTCGGTCGTGCTCGAGTGGGACGAGAGGTCCGACGCGCTCGTGGCCGCCGACTTCCGCGGCCCTGACAGCTTCGACCGCTTCTTCGCGGCCTTCGACCGGGAGCGGAGACTCGTCGCGGGGGCGGCGCGGGTCGTGCCGCTGCGGGTCTATTCCCGCCTCGTCGGCCGATGCTGACCCGGCGCCTCTTCGTCGCCGGCGCTGCCGCTCTGCTCGGTTCCCCGGCGAAGGCGCCGGCACAAAGCCGAGATTTCGTGCTCAAGCTCGATCTGCCGATCCTCACCGAGGACCCGTCGGCGGTGCCGGTGATCGTCTGGGCCGAGCATCCGATGGAGGCAGACAACTACGTCCGGACGATCCGTGTCTCCCTCGCGACGGACCCGGTGCCCGACAAGGGAACATACGGCTTCACTCCGCTCTCGGGGCGTGCGTGGGTCTCGTTCCAGATGCGCTCGGGCGTGGGAGGGGTCGTGCGCGCCGAGGCCGAGGACTCGCGCAACCAGCGCTTCACGGCGACGGGTGAGGTTCGAGTCGCCGAGGGCGGCTGCGGGGTCGGGCCCGACGAGACGGGCAGGGAGCGCGCCGGCAACCCGGTGATCCGGATTCCGCGGGTCATCCGCGCCGGCGAGATCACCGAGGTGCGCGCCCGGATCGACCATGGGTCCCACACGGGGCTCGCGTTCCGGAACGGCAAGTACGTCCGCGAGATGCCCGAGTACTATCTCACGCAGATGCTCGCCACCTTCGACGGCAAGACCGTGTGTGATTTCAGGCTGACCTCGGCGGTGAGCCCCAATCCCCTGATCCGCTTCACCCTGCGGGTGCCGGGACCGGGTACCCTGCGGGTGGCCTGGAAGAACAGCGAAGGGAAGAACTGGGTAGTCGCCCAGACGATCAAGCCCGGCGGCTGAGAAAGGGCGCGGGGATTCAGGTCTTGCGGAGGAAGAGGAGCCAGACGGCGGCGTAGGCGCCCGCCCACATCGAGGCGAAGGCGGTCAGGCTGCCGAGGGCCAGCGTCGCCGAGTTGGTGAGTCCCTGGGTGATGTTGCAGCCCTCGGCGATCACCGCGCTCGATCCCATGAGGAGCCCGCCACCGAAGACCTTGACGAGGCTCCAGCCCGGCGGGAGCTTCCACCTGAACTCTCCCGCTGGCCAGGCGCCGATGAAGGCGCCCACGGGTACCCCGAGCAGCAGGACCATGCCCCAGGTGATGCGGGTCGGGTACCAGAGGAGCGGGTAGGTGAGGAGGTTGCCGGTGTTGGCGGCGAAGGTGATGCCGGCCGGCGTCCCCCCGAACGCGGATGCCCACCAGCCCGCGGCGATCACGGCGCCGATCACGGTACCGGTCAGGGGCCACCGCCACTTGCCGTGTTCCGCTTCGCTCGTCCTGCGCAGCAGCAGCGCCACGCCGGCCGCGATGACGGCGATCACGAGCCAGGGCGAGACGCCGAGCACGCCGGGGAGGGTCGGCGCCGCCGTTCCGAACGTGATCCCCGGCGCCTGAAGGGTCCGGCGGAGGTCCCCGAGGGCCCCGACGCTCGCGGTCGTCGCCCCGAGCGCGAAGCCGAAGAGGACCACCCAGGCTCCGATCGCGCCCTCGCCCACCCGGTACCAGGTGCTTCCCGAGCACCCGCCCGAGACGATCATCCCGATGCCGAACGCGAAGCCGCCGACGAGGTTCGCGAGCCAGTGAAACGGCCGGACGGGAACCTGCACGAGGCCGAGCGCCTGGAGCACGTGAACGCCGACCGCCGCGACCACGAGGGCCAGCACGTACGCGCGCACGATCGTGGCGTCGCCGAAGAGGTAGAGGTTGGACAGCGCCCGGGTCAGGCAGAATCCGCCGCGCTGGGCCGCGTACCCGAAGGCCCCTCCCGCCAGCAGCGCCGAGAGATAGAAGGGCCAGCCCGCCTCGTCCATGACCGGTATGCTACGCGGACGCTCCCGGGGAGTAAATCCGGAC
>CAZWXA010000049.1:8585-14791 GCA_964637755.1 uncultured bacterium
CCTCGACGTCTTCTACGGACATGACACGACGAGCACGTCACCGTCGCGCTCGAGGCGCAGCCGCTCGAGCCGGGCGCCCGGGCACGGGCCTTCCACGCAGACTCCCGACTCCGGATCGTAGATGGCGCCGTGAGTCGAGCAGACGAGATGCCGGCCGTCCTCGCTCAAGAACTCGTTCGGCCAGGTGTCGAGCGGCGTTCCGGCGTGGGCGCACCGGTTCACGTACGCGAAGTACCGGCCGTCGTGATTGACGAGGAAGCCGCTGACGGTACGGGGACCGCACTCGATGCGGAAGGTCACGCTCTGGCCGGGTCCGATCCGTGCCGCGTCGCCCCGCCAGCCGGGGTAGGCACTCATGACGGCAAGGTCCGGCGGGAGCTGACCGGCGAAGTGCATCGAGAGGCGGGCGGGGCGCCGGGAAGGGGCATGACCGCATGGTACCATCGGCTCGATGCTCGCCATCGAGGCGCATGACCTCGCCAAGACCTTCCGTTCCGGGTGGTTCCGACGCCGAGAGACGCAGGCCCTGCGCGGGGTCTCCCTCTCGATCCCCCGCGGCGCGATCGTGGGCCTCCTCGGACCGAACGGCGCCGGCAAGACGACGCTCCTGTCGATCCTGGCCACCCTTCTCCGCCCGGACCGCGGGCACGCGACGATCCTGGGCCACGACCTCGCGCGCGAGCCGGGCGCCATCCGGCGGCGGATCAACATGGCGAGCGGCAACGCGTCCTTCCTCTGGAGCCTCCGGGTCGACGAGATCATCGCCTTCTACGGCCGGCTCTACGGCCTGTCCGGCAGGGCCCTGCGCGCGCGCGTGGACGAGCTGATCCAGCTCTGCGAGCTCGGCGGCCACCGGCGCGCCCAGTACAACGAGCTGTCGACCGGGCTCAAGCAACGGCTCGCGCTCGCCAAGTCGCTGGTCAATCGGCCCGAGCTCCTCTTCCTCGACGAGCCCACGCTCGGGCTGGACCCCGACATCTCGGTCCGCGTGCGCGCCCAGATCGCGGCGCTCCGGCGCGAGCGCGGCGTCACGATCCTCCTGACGACGCACTACATGCGAGAGGCCGAGGAGCTCTGCGACGAGATCGCGTTCATCAAGGACGGGCGGATCCTCGCCCGCGGCACTCCGGACGAGCTCAAGCGGCAGATCCGCATCGGCGACGTGATCGCCTTCCGGCTCGACCCCCCGGAGGACGCCGCCTGGCTCGCGGACGAGCCGGGCGTCCTGCGGGCCTCGGCGAGCGACGGGTGGACGGAGCTGACCGTCGACTCGGCCGAGAAGCGCCTCGGCGAGCTGCTGCGACGGCTTCACGAGGCCGGTGCCCTGCTCCGCGGCGTGCAGGTGCGGGAGCCCCAGCTCGAGGACGTCTTCGTCGAGCTGGCGAGGTAGACGATGGCGGAGCTGCTCCGGCTCGAGCTGATCCGCGTCTGGGCGTTCGCGCTGCGCAACGTCGTGATGGCGTGGCGAAACGTCTTCTTCCTCTTCGAGCTGACCTTCTGGCCGATGGTGAGCGTGCTCTCGATCGGCCTCATGACGCGGTTCCTCCGGCTCACGCCCGCCGACTCGTCGTTCGTGCTCGTCGGTACGATGGCCCTCTCGACGGTCCAGGTCTGCCAGCTCGACGTGTCCTACGCCGTCCTCTACGACGTCTGGAGCAAGTCGATGAAGCACCAGTTCCTGGCGCCGATCGGCGTCCGGCACCTGACGCTCGGGTCCTGGCTCGTCGGCGTCGTGCGCGGCCTCATCGTGTTCGCTCTCCTCGGAGGACTCGCGTGGTGGGCGTTCGGCTTCCGTCCGCTGGCGGCCGGTCTTCCTGGCCTCGCGGCGTTCCTCCTCGGCTGCTTCCTGACGGCATGGATCGTGGGCGACGTGGTCTGCACGCTCGTGATGCTCTTCGGGACGCGCGCGGAGGCGTCGGCGTGGGCGAGCGTGAACCTCGTGATGGTCCTGGCCGGGATCTACTATCCGGTGAGCACGCTGCCGGACCCCATGGCCGCCGTGGCGTCCGCCATTCCGCTCACGTACTTTCTCGAGGCGTTCCGGTCCCACTACGGCTTCGCCTCCGGGTTCGAGGCCCCGCTCTGGCGGGGCTTCGCGCTCTCGGCCCTCTACCTGGGACTCGGACAGTGGATGCTGGGCGCCGCGGTCCGCCGCACGCGCCGGAGCGGCCTGCTGCTCAAGATGTCCGAGTAGCGTCCCTGGCAAGGCGTGTCCGACAATGGTGATCTCCGGGACCGGCCCGCGCTCGTCCCGCCTCACGCGGCGACCGGACCGGAGCCCGCGGTCTCCCTGGCCCGAGCCGGGCACGGAGAGCGGGCCGACCGAAAGGGGGGCTCCATGCTCCACGCGTCTTTCGAGAAGCTCTCACCCACCACGATCTGCGATGTGCTCACCCGCGACCGCGTCATGGACATCGGCATCCGGCCGCTCTGGACGCCCGTGCCCCGCGTCGCGGGCCCCGCGTATCCCGTGCGCTGCGCGCCGGGCGACAACCTGATGCTGCACGCGGCGATCTACCGCGCGGAGCCGGGCTCCATCATCGTGGCGCAGGGGGGCGACAGCGACTACGCGCTCGCGGGCGGCAACGTCTGTGCCGTCGCCCAGAAGCGCGGCATCGCCGCGTTCGTCGTGGACGGCGTCATCCGCGACGTCGCAGAGGCGCGCGAGCGTCGCTTCCCCGTGTTCGCGCGTGGCGTGATGCCCTTCGCCGGCGCGAAGGACGCGATCGGGGTCTTGAACGGGCCGGTCCGCTGTGGCGGCGTCGAGGTGCGTCCCGGCGACATCGTCGTGGCCGACGAGGAAGGGGTCGTGGTCGTCCCCGGGGAGCGAGCCGCCGCGGTCCTCGCGGCGGCCCGGGCCAGGGCCGAGAAGGATGCGGCGGAGACTCTCGAGGCGTGGGAGGCGGCCCATCGCGCCCGGATCGAGGAGGTTCTGCGGAAGAAGGGGCTCACCGCGTGACGGCGGACCTCCCGGTGCCCTGCTCCGCGGCGGGAGCGCACGCGGTCGGCTCGTGGCGTTGAGCTGCGGCTCAGCGGCCGAGGAACTTCGCCACGCTGGCGGCGATGCCGGCAGGGTCGAGGCCGTGCTTAGCGTAGAGCCCCTTGGCATCGCCTGACTCGCCGAAGCCCTGGACCCCGAGCCGGTGGAGGGGCGTCGGCAGCGCTTCGCCGAGCAGTTCGGCCACGGCGCTGCCCAGGCCGCCGGCCCGCGAGTGATCCTCGACGGTCACGACGTGGCCGGTCTTGCCGGCGGATCCGAGGATCAGCTCCTCGTCGAGCGGCTTGATGCAGGAGGCGTTGATCACCTCGGCCCTGACGCCGTCCGAGGCGAGCCGCTTGCCTGCCTCGAGCGCGTTGAACACGGTCCCGCCGGTCGCGAGAATCGTCACGTCATTGCCGGGAAGCAGGACGAGAGACTTCCCGAGCCGGAAGCGAGAGTCGGGCGGGGACACGGCTTCGAGGGCCTGGCGCGTCAGCCGGAGGTAGAGCGGCCCCTCGTGCTGCACGGCCCAGGCGATCACTTGCTTCGTCTCGAGCTCGTCGGCAGGCTGGATGATCGGGATGTTCGGCAGCGCGCGGATGCAGGCGATGTCCTCGATGCCCATCTGGCTGTAGCCGTCCTCGCCGATGGCGATGCCCGCGTGGGTGCCGACGATCTTCACGTTGGCGTTCGTGTAGGCGACGGACACGCGGATCGTCTCGAAGCGGCCCACCACGAAGCAGGCGAACGAGCAGACGAACGGGACCTTGCCCGTCAGGGCCAGACCCGCGCCGATGCCGAGCATGTTCGATTCGGCGATGCCGACGTTGAACGCGCGCTCGGGGTAGGCCTTCGCGAAGGCGGCGGTCATCGTGGACTTCGAGAGGTCGGCGTCGACGGTGACGATCCGGTCGTCCCGCGCCGCCAGCTCGAGCAGCGCCTCGCCGAACGCGGCACGACTGGCCTTGCCCGGCATCACGTCTTCTCCGGGCGATCGAGCTCGGTCTCGAGGCAGGCCAGACCACGGGCGGCACGACCAACCCTGGCGGGCATCATTTCTTCTCCATGCGGTCGAGCTCGGCGACGATGCGAGCCGTGCTCCGATCGGCCGTCAGGTAGTCGCTCCAGGCGGGCTCGCTCACGCCGAGGATCTCGCGGATGGCGCGGATCGCCTCGGCCGGCTTCGGCGCCTTGCCGTGCCACTCGGGATCGTTCTCCATGAACGACACGCCCTTGCCCTTGACGGTGTGGGCGACCACGAACGTCGGCTTGCCCTTCGCCGCCTCGGCCTGGTCGAGGGCCTTGTCGATCTGGCCGATGTCGTGGCCGTCGATCTCGAGGACCGCCCACCCGAACGACCGCCACTTCTCGACGATCGGTTCCAGGTCCATGATGTTCTTCACGAAGCCGTCGAGCTGGATCCCGTTGTAGTCGAGGATGACGCAGAGGTTGTCGAGGGGGCGGCCCGGCTGCCCGAGCCGGGGGCCGGACATCGCGGCCTCCCAGATCTGCCCCTCCTGCGTTTCGCCGTCGCCGATGATGCAGTAGACGCGGGCGGGCGAGTCCGCCATCCGCAGGCCGAGGGCCATGCCGAGCGCGACCGAGAGCCCTTGGCCGAGCGAGCCCGTCGCGGCCTCGATCCCCGGCAGCACCGTGCGATCCGGGTGCCCCTGGAGCGGCGAGCCGAGCTTGCGCAGCGTGACGAGCTGCGACTCGGGGAAGAAGCCCGCCCGCGCCATCACGCAGTAGAGTGCCGGCACGCAGTGGCCCTTCGACAGGATGACCCGGTCACGGCCGGGCCAGTCCGGCCGCTTCGGATCGATCCGCAGCCGGTTGAAGTACAGGGTGACCAGGAGGTCGATGACCGAGAGCGAGCCCCCGGGGTGTCCCGAGCCGGCGTGCGCCAGCATCCGGATGATCTGGACGCGACACTCGGTCCCGATCGCCTCGAGCCGCGCGATGTCGGGCTGTGCCATCAGGAAAGGTCCTCCATGAACCCCGCGATCTCGTCGACGTGGACGCCCGAGCAGGCGATCTCGGGCGTGTAGACGACCTCGTCGGCCGCCCAGACGATCGTGCCCTTCGCCTCCCTGGCGATACCGGTGATGCTGGCCAGCAGTCTGGAGATGTTGTCGTTGATCCGGAGCGTGTTGGCCTTGAGCGGCGCCGCGATCCGCCCGTCGCGGATGATATACGAGTCACCCACCACGGTGCAGGTGAAATCACCGGCGCGGAGCCCGTTGATCGGGTAGGTGTACCAGATGCGCCCGACGTACAGGCCGGTGCCGGCGGCACGGATCAGCTCCTCGAGCGCGACCGGGTTTGCACCCTCCACGATCACGTTGGACGGGCTCACTCCGGGCTGCGCGTCGAACTGGCGGCCCCCGCCCGCCTCGAAGCGGAAGCCGTTGCGCGGAATGAGCGCGCCGCGCGCGGCCCCGGCGGGAGCACCGAGCTTCTCCACGAGCCCGGGGTCGCGCAGGAGCCGCTCGGACTCGTACCAGTTCGCCAGACAGCCCGCGAAGACGCCGTTCCGGATGAGATCGGTGCGGCCGGTCGCGAGCCCCTCGCAGGTGACCCGCTTCGAGCCCATGAAGCCCGGCATCGCGCCGTGGTCGTAGATGGTGAGGAGCGGCGACGCGACGAGCTTGCCGAGCATGCCCGCGAACGGCGAGCTGAGCGAGTAGATCGAGGACGCGGTGCAGGCCGGGATCACGATGTTGTTGAGGAGATCCGCCACCGGCTGCCTGCCGAAGATCACCGTGTAGTCGCCCGCCGGCACGCGCTCGCCGCCGATGGCGCTGATCGCGTTCGTGGCGGCGTCCACTCCCGCCTCACCGGTGAAGTGATCGAGCCGCGTGCCGGTGGACCAGGCGGAGCCCTTGGCGTCCCTCGCCTCGACCATCGCCGTCACGAACGCCGTGATCAGGGTGGACTCGTCGGTCTGGACGCGCGGCATCGAGGTCGAGGCGACCGCGATCCGCTCCTGCAGGATGCTCACGTCGCCGCCCAGGATCAGGCCGAGTCGTTTCAGGTCGGCCTCCCGGCCGGCCAGATCGCCGAGCTTCGAAGACGCGATGAAGGTGCCAAGCGCGCCCGTGAGCACCTTCCAGCCCGCCTCGACCAGTTCCTCGTCCCGGAGGTCGAGCAGGCGGGGGTCGTGATAGTCCAGGAGTACGGGGATCTCGCCAGTCGGACGCGGCAGGGAGACGAACTCGGGGTCGAA
>CAZWXA010000050.1:0-14780 GCA_964637755.1 uncultured bacterium
CGCGCCACGCTCGCGTCCAGAAACTCCGCCAGCTTGCGCTTCGCCCCCGGCGCGCCCGCCCGCTGGATCGCGACGGCCACGGCCAGCTCCCCGGCCGATGGCCCGTTCTTCGCGCCCACGTCTCCACACGCGCGGTCGATGTGCCCCACGAGGTCCAACTGTTCGGCCACCCACACCAACGCGCCGACATCGCCGACCGCCCGGGTACCCACCGTCCGGGTGGCGCCGAGATCCGCCACTGGCGGTGGCGCGGCCGGACCCAGCACGACCTGGCGCGCGACCGACCGCCCACGGATCGAGTCCCACACCGACTGGGCCGCGATTCGATAGCGATGGCCATTGACCTCGCGCTCGAACACGTGCATCTTCTTTCATGGAGCACGCTTCGGTGTCCGAGGGCAAGCTTTCCCTGCGATTTCTCGGGCCGTCAGCGCCGGCGACGGCTCACCACCACCTCACCGGTGCGAAAGTAGGGCTAGGCCACAGGACCATCACCAACTCCGGGCTCTCGAGGCTCCCTCGCGTCAGCCGGCTGACCCCGAGGACCGCGAGGGGGACCACGAAGCCGGCACGGCCCAGCACGTGACGAAACGCGCCATCATCGTCCAATCCTGTCCACGCGCTGGATGTCGCTGTAGGCTTCTCGGAGTTTGCGGCATCAGCCTGACCGGCCCGAGAATCCAGAGGGTCGGGGCTGCGGCGTACCGCACACTCAAAGCGTTCCTACGCCGAATGGAGAACGTCGCTCGACGTGCCCTCGCCTACCGGGCACGAGGCCTGATCCCTGCAACCGACCGCGAAATACTGTGGGGCGATACTGATCCGTGAGATCTGCAGACGGTAGGCTTCACGGAGCGAGCTCGAGTCTCTTCAGCAGGTCGGCCAGGCCGCACATCCAGACGCCCCGTCGGATCTCGACGGGCTCCGTGGAAAGATTGACCACGTAGCCGCGAAGCAGGGACAGGTCTCGCATGCAGATCTCGAGGCTCCGCGTGTCGGGCGGCGTCACGCCCAGCTTGATCTCGACCGGCACCAGGACGCCGCGGAGGCGCAGGACGAGATCGACCTCGTGTCCGGTGTGCGTCCGGAAGAAGAAGCCCTCCGCGGCAGGGTCCGCCAGTCGCGCGTGGAGCAAGATCTGCTCGATGCAGAACGATTCGAAGCTGGCGCCCGCCTTGGGATGGCCTAGCAGCGCCTTCCTGGTGAACGGGATGCCCAGCAGGGAATGGAGGAGCCCGGTGTCGCGCACGTACACCTTCGGGCTCTTCACCAGACGCTTGCCGATGTTGGCCGCGTATGGGGCCAGCCGGCGGACGAGAAAGACACCCTCGAAGACATCGAGGATGTGGGCCACGGAGTGGTAGTTGATCCCGAGCGACCCCCCGAGCTCGCTCAGGTTGCAGACGCTCCCCTGCGCGTGCGCGAGCATCGTGAGGAGATTTCGCATGCGCAGGGTCGAGAGCCGGAACCCCAGTTGCGGGATGTCCTGCTCGAGTGTGGTGCGGAGGTAGGACGGATACCACTCCGCGGGCCGGGAACGCGGGCGGCTCCAGTGGATCCGGGGGAACGCTCCGTGGAGCCAGAGAGTGTCAGCCGTGTGCTCGAAGATGGAGATCCCGCTCAGCTCGAAGACCCCGACGCGCCCGGTGAGTGACTCGGAGATGCGGGTCAGGAGGCCGGGCGACGCCGACCCGAGCAGCACGACCCGGCGCCGTGGACTCCCGTCGAGGAAACTCCGCAGCGCCGGGAACAGCGCCGGCAGCCGCTGGGCCTCGTCGAAGACCAGCGCGCTGTGCTGGGAGAGAAGGAAGGTCGGGTCGGCGTTCGCCCTGGAGAAGTCGAGGGGATTCTCCAGGTCCACATAGGTGAAATCGGGGAATGCCTGGCGTGCCAGGGTCGACTTGCCGATCTGGCGCGCGCCGAGGATCGCGAGTGCCGGGAAGCGCCGAGAGAGGGACACAAGATGCCGCCGAACGAGTCGAGGCCTGAGGCTCATGCATGAACATTAGACGATAGTCATCTAATTTTCAAGCCGTGGCAGCCGCTGCGGGCGCGCGGGGGTCCGCGGGATGGGTGGGGGCCCGCCCTGCCGCAAGTCAGCGATACGCCAGACTTCGCGGGCTCACGACACGCTCCGGGGTAGGGCGGTACCGCCACGGTTGAGGCTCGCCCGCCCGGAGCCGCCGGTCGAGTGACCCGGGCCGCTATGCCTCGGGCGGCCGGCGCGCCTTCCAGTCGGTCGCTTGCTCGTAGGCCCAGCCGATGCGCAGCGCCGTCCCCTCCTCCCCGGGATGGCAGAGGATCTGGAGCGACGTCGGCAGGCCCTGGGCGGTGAACCCGTTCGGCATCGCGAGGCCACACAGTCCGAGATAGTTGCCCGCGCGCGTGAAGTACGCCGCGGTGCCGGACTGGTCGACCTGGTCGATCGGGATGGCCGTTGTCTGCACCGTCGGCGTCAGCAGCGCGTCGGCATCCGCCAGGGCGGCCGCGAACTCGCGGCGGCGCTCGTCGCGCTCGGCGAGCGTCAGCAGATAGTCGCGCGCCGAGACGTTGCGCCCGAGCTGGATCCGCGGGCGGATGTGCGGGTCGACGGGCAGGCTCATGTCGTCCACCAGATGGCCGACGAAGCGATAGCCCTCGGCGCCGATGATGCGCCCGGTGGCCGCCGCGTAGTCGCTGAACCGATGCGGCAGCGCCGGGCGCACGATGCGCGCGCCGAGCGTGGCGAGCTTGTCGACCGACGCGTCGTAGGCGGCGAGCACGTCGTGGGCCACGCCGGCGCGCTCGGTCTCCGGCATGACGGCCAGCCGCAGGCCGGCGATGCCGCGCCGCAGCACGGGCAGCGGATCGGCGGGCGCCCACCCGAGCGTCTGCGGATCGCGCGGATCGGGGCCGTTCAGCACGCGGAAGATCAGCGCGGCGTCCTCGACGGAGCGCGCCAGCGGCCCCGGCGTGTCGAGCGTCGAGCTGAGCGGCAGCACGCCGTACGTGCTGATCCGCCCCGCCGTCACCTTCAGCCCGACGACACCGCACCACGCCGCCGGCAGCCGCACGGAGCCGCCCGTGTCCGTGCCGATGGCCACCGGCGCCAGGCCGGCGGCGACGGCCACGCCCGAGCCGCTGGAGGAGCCGCCCGGCGTCCGGTGCACGGCCGGGTCCCACGGGTTCCGCGGCGTGCCGAGATGCGTGTTGGTCCCGAAGCTGCCCATCGCGAACTCCACCGTGTGCGTCTTGCCGATCACGACCATGCCGGCGGCGATCAGCCGCTCGGCCAGCGTCGCGGTGACCGGCGAGACTCGATCCATCCACACCTTGGAGCCGCCGGTGGTCACGCGTCCTTGCAGGTCGACGAGGTCCTTGAGCGCGATGGGCACGCCGTGCAGCGGGCCGACGCGGTGCCCCGCGCGGATGGCCTTGTCGGCGGCCTCGGCGGCCAGCCGCGCGTCGCTCTCGTAGACGGCGATGTAGGCGTGCAGCGCGGGGTTGCGCTCGCGGATGCGCTCGAGCAGCGCCTCCACCGCGTCGACCGGCGACAGCACGCGCTCGCCGAAGGCGCGGGACAGCTCGGCGACGGTAGCCCAGATGGGATCGATGCGGGGCATGACTCCTCCTTTGTGGCGCTCTCGGGCGCCCCTTCCCGCGTACCGTACACCGTTTCGGCTCCCCACCGCCAGAGGCGGCGCCAGGCCGAGCGCGCGCGGGACGCCACTAGCTCCACACTCGGGCCAGCAGCCGCCAGGCCAGCCAGACGACGCTGCCGATTCCCGCGTACCAGACCACGTTCGCTCCGACCGACAGCACCAGGATGGACAGCGCGAAGCCAGTGCCTTCCGCCCCGGCGACGGCGCCGTTCAGGATCCAGCTCGGCCACAAGACCATCACCAGCTCCGGGCTCTCGAGGATCCCTCGCGTCAGCCGGCTGACCCCGAGGACCGCGAGGGGGACCACGAGGCCAGCCACGGCCCAGCACGTCACGAAACGCGCCATCATCGTCCAATCCTGTCCGCGGGGTGGGTGTCGTTGTAGGCTTCCTGGAGCTGCCGCATCAGCCTGACCGGCAGGCGCGTGTTGACGACCTGGAGGTGCCCGGCCCGGAGCACTTCCTCGACGAACGTCGCGCAGTTCCGCGAATACAGGTTGTACGCGCGTGGCTGCCGCATCGCCTGGTTGATGTACCCCAGCATCAGGCGGTCCTGCTCCCCGGTGGTGGCGATCGTGATCCGCTCCAGCCTGTCTTCGCCCGCGTGGCGGGCAGCGTCCCGTTCGACCAGCCCCGGCACATCCTGCCCCATCGCGACCGCGCGCGAACTGACGCGCGGGTAGTGGCCGATGCTCTCCGCGCCGTTGACCGCGACTCCGATGTGGCCGAAGCCGTGCGCCCCCGAGTAGAGCGTCACGGTCACATCGAGCCCCAGCGGGTCCGTGAACAGGAGGGGATTGTTGGAGACGTACCGATACCGGTTGTCGCCCCCGAGGCTTCCGATGGGGTCCTCGGAGACGAACCGGTGGAGCCACGAGGAGTAATGGCGCAGCCGGTAGAGATAGAGCCCCGCCACTCCGTCGTTCTCGCGGCCGGTGAACTGGAACGCGCTGTCCGATGTCATCCCCTCCAGGACCACGGCACCGAATGGCTCGTAGAGATACCGCGTCACCATGTCGCCCGCGGTGTCGGTGAGCGCGATGATCGAGCGCGTCCCGTCCGCGAGATAGTGGTCGCGCCCGTTCCGGACCCACACCTCGTCGACCCCGAGCCCGCGCAGATAGCTCGCGAGGCCGCCGCTCCCGACCTCCTGCACGATGTCGAGGTTGTCGTACGCATAGTGCCGGGTCTCTCCGTTCAGCTGCCTGGCCACCCGGCGATCGAGCCCGTCGTACGCGAACGCCGCGGCGGTTTCTGCGGTCGCGACGCCGACGAGGCGCCCGCGGCCGTCCCAGCTCAGGTCCGTGCGACCGGTGGGCCCCTCGATGGCGATCAGGTCGTTGCTCGCGTCGTAGGACAGGCGACTCGAGCCGAACTCGAGCAGCCGGTTGGCGCCGTCGTAGCTCGCCGACTCCACGGGATCGGGCAGGAGCGTTCGCGCCAGCGAGCCCCCGATTCTCGTACGGTTCCCGGCCGGGTCGTGCTCGTAGGCGAGGTCGCCGAGCTGTCCCCGATCGTTCCGGTAGACGAGCGCCGTGAGCCGCGACGCCGCGTCGTACCGGTACTCGGTCGACACCCCGTTCGGGAGCGCGAGGCTCGTGCGGCGGCCGAGAACGTCATAGTCGAGGGCGACACGCTGACCGCCTTGCAGGACTCGCGTGACCCGAGAATTCCCGTCGTACTCGTACGTGACCGGTGCCTGCCCGGACACGCGCATGGCGGTCCGCCGCCCGAGCGCGTCGTAGTCGTACTCCACGGTGCCGACGGGAGTGGTCTCCGCAACGAGGCGATCGGTCACGTCGTGCCGGCTTTCGACGGCCCAGCCGGCCGAGTCGGCGACCCGGACGACCCGGCCGCCGGCATCGTAGCTCACCGTCGTCGCGCGGCCGTCCGGATAGCTCGCCTCCGTGCGCCGGCCGAGCGCATCGTACGTGAAGGTACTCACCGCTCCTGCGGCGTTCGTCTGCCGGATCGGGTTCCCCGAGGGGTCGTACTCGAACCGTCGCGCCGCGCCGAGCGCCCCGACCTCGGCCACGAGCCGGTCCATCTCGTCATAGGCAAACCGCACGGTGTGCCCCCGCGCGTCGGTGACGGCCGAGAGATTGCTGTTCTCGTCGTAGCTGAAGCGGGTCACCTCCCCGGCCGGGTCCGTGACCTGGGTCACCCGATCCAGCCCGTCGTAGGCCAGGGCGGTCCGCCGGCCCCGGGCGTCGATGAGACCGGTCACCCGCCCCACCGCGTCGTGCTCCCGCCCGGTCGTGTTCCCGAGGGGATCGGCGGTGCTGACGGGATTGCCCCGGGCATCGTAGGTCAGGGTGGTGACGTCTCCGAGCGGCGTGATGAGGCTCACCGGTTGGCCGGACGAGTCGTAGACGAGGCTCGTCCGGGCTCCGGCCGCGTCGCTCGCGCCGGTCAGGTTCCCCCGGGCGTCGTACTCGAACTCGATCGTGCGGTCGATCGGGTCCGTGATCGACCGAAGACGATTGAACGTGGGCTCATAGGTCAGCGTCGTGGCATTTCCGGCCGGATCCGCGGCGCTGACGAGGTTGCCCCCGGCGTCGTACGCGAACCGCCTGGCCCGACCGAGAGGATCGGTCGTCGCGACGAGCAGGTTCGAGCCGGTTGCGTACTCGAACGTCGTGGTCTGCCCGAGGGCATCGGTGTGCGACAGGACCAGCCCGGCGGGGTCGAATCGGTAGGTCGTGCGGCTCCCGCGCGGATCGACGACCGTCGTCTCCGCCACGAGCCCTCCGAGGACCGTGTACCCGAACGCCCAGACGCCGCCGTCGGCCTGGGTCTGGCTCACCACCCGTCCTTGCGCATCGTACTCGTTGGTGAGAACGGTGATGCCACGCGGGACGGTGACCGTCAGGATACGGTGGTTTCCGTCGTAGCCGTATCGAGTCGCTCCGCCGGCCGGATCGGTCACGCTGACCAGCCGGCCGGCGAGGTCATAGGCGTACCGCACGGTGCGCCCGATGGGGTCGCTGGCGCTCGCGATCCGGCCGGCGCCGTCGTAGGCGAGCGTCAGCGACCGGCCGGCGGGCTCGGTGATCCGTGTGATCTTCCCGAACAGCCCGGGGGCGAGCACCTCCCGCGTGATCGTCACGGTGTTGCCGTTGCGATCGCTGATGGCCGCCAGTCCCGCGACGTTGGCAAACCCTACGACGCGATCGTACCGGTGGGTGGTGCCGTCCTTGAACCGGATCTGGAAGGTGAACTCGCCGGGAAGCGCGGTCACCACCGCGCCCAGCAGGAAGGCCTCGGTCGTGTTCGTCCACCGGCCCGGACCGGCCGGCGCCAGCAGGAACGCGTTCTCGTCGGCGAGGACCAGCGAGAGGGTCGCGCCGTTGGTGACGATCCGGCTGTCGTACGGGCTCAGGTGCCAGCCGATCCCGAACGAGCCCGCCCTCGAGTCCTCGCTCCGGTAGCTCCGCTCGACGGCGATGGGAAGTCGCCCGGGGAGCACGAGGTCGGTCTTCGTGACGATGAACCGGCCGGACTGCAGGTCGACGGGCTCGCCTCCGGTGACGAGCCGCCGCACCAGCTCGGAGGGACGCCGCAGGTCCCAGAAGTGCCAGGCGAAGCGCGGCAGCCCGAAGCCCGGGTCGCTGGCGACGCTCGTGCCGTCGGCACTGACGGTCCCGGTGCCCCAGACGGCCCAGTTCCCCGTGGCCAGATCGAAGAAGTAGAGATCGGCTCTCGAGCCGGGCGCGGCCTCGGTCAGGTTGGGGAAGGTGATCGGCAGCGGCCGGGACGGCACGGCGCCGCCCGGCTGGATCGTGAAGAGCATGGGGGCCGTGACGCCGGGGGGGAAGGGCATCGGGCTCCGGTCGACCGGCACCGGTGTCAGTGTGATCTGCGCGACCGGGTTGCCCTCGGGGCCGGTGATCCTCGTTCCCGCCGGAACCGTCACGGTCAGGCCGGGGATCGCGGGCGTCGTGGCCCGGACCTCCTCCGTCGTGGCCCCCGAGGCGTCGAGCGGCAGCGAAACCGGGTTCGCCGTGTCGAGCCTCGGCAGGTACACGGTGAACGGGATCCGCGTCGGGCCGGAGGCGTTCACGGCCAGGTTCACCTCGACCGGCGGGTACTGGGCGACGGGCGTCGACGCGGTGCGGCCGTCGACGAGCAGCATGCCGGCGCCCGGGGACGGCGCGAGCAGCACGAAGTTGCCCCCCGTGTCGGTCAGGGTGAAGGCGCTGCCGAGCGTCACCGTGACCCCGGCGATCGGCTGGGGCACGGCGTCGGCGGTCAGCACGCGCCCCGTGACGGCCGGCGTGCCGGCGGGGAGCACCTCCAGGTTCACCACGGCGGTGCGCATGACCGCCTGCGCGTCGACCTCGGCCCGGCCGGTGACGGTGAAGACGTAGCCCCCCGGCCGGACAGCGGAGGCGACGTCGAACGCGACCGACGCGGTCGCACCCGGCGCGAGGGTCGAGGGGGAGAGGGTCGGCGTGATCCCCGCCGGTGCCGGCGACATCCCGAGGGTGACGAGGCTCGCGAAGGTCCCGTGGCCGCCGGCCTGGACGGCCGCCGTGCCCTGGTCACCCGCGATCACCCGGATCGTGGCCGGCGGGGCCGGCAGGGCCGCGAGCGTGAAGTCGCCGGTCGTGGTGACCGTGAAGGGCCGGCTCGCCGAGCCCGCCCGCGTCGTCACCGTCACGGGGCCGGTCGTCGCCCCGAGCGGGACGGTCGTGGTGATCGCGGTCGAGGTCAGGCTGCGCACGATGGGGGGCGCGCCGTTGAAGGTGAGGTCGGTCGCGCCCGGCTCGAACCCGGCCCCCCTGATCGTAACGAGCGTGCCAGCCGGCCCGCCTGCCGGATCCACGGCCGCGATCGTGGGGCCGGAACGGATGGTGAACGCGCGCACGGCTGGCGTCCGATCCTCGTTGCCGGCCAGATCGCGGGCCCTGACCTCGAAGACGTGCGGACCTGCCGCCAGCCCCGCCAGCGTCACGCTCGTCGATGCGTCGAACGGGTTGGAGCCGCCGCCGTCGACCCGCCAGGCGAAGAGGAGCCGCTCCGGAGGCGTGAGATTGTCCGTGCCGGCGAACGAGAAGGCCACCTCGGCGAGGAAGGTCTCGCCGGGCGGTCCCCCGGTGATGCTGGTCTCGGGCGGCGTGTTGTCCACGATCACCACGCGCGTGGCGCTCGCGCTGTTCCCCGCCCGGTCGAGCGCGCCGGCGGTCAGGGTCTGGACGCCGTCGGCGCCGGCGCGCGTGTCCCAGGAAGCGGTCGCGGTGATGGTCGAGGCCGGGAGTGATGGGGTGAAGTCCGGGCTCAGCGCGCGGCCCGCGGCGGACAGCGTGACCCGCTCGAGGCCGCTGCCGGCATCGCTCGCCAGCGCCTGCACCCTCGCCGTCTCCCGCACGTACGTGCCGTCGAGCGGGGCCAGGAACGCCAGCGTCGGGGGGACGCCGTCGCGAATGATCGTCGCCTTGGCCGGCGCCCCGGTGAGTCCGGCGCCACCGCCGGCGGTCGCGAAGACCTCGACCGTGCTGGGACTCTCGGGCGGAAGGGGTGCCAGCAACGCGAAGGCGCCCGACGCCGTCACGGCACCGACGATCGCCGCGCTCGCGTCGTCGACGAAGAGCGCCACCCGGGAACCCGGCTCGGCAGTCCCGCTCACCATCACGGTCGGCTCGGTGGTGGTCTCGGGCAGCGCCGCGAGCACTGGCGGGGGTGGCGCCCGGAAGCGCAGCACCCGCCCCGCACGGCCGTCCGCCACGTAGAGATTCCCGTCCCCGTCGAAGGCCATCCCCTGCGGGTCTCCGAGAGAGGCGGCGAAGAGGGCGAGCGTCCCGTCCGGCTCGAGCTTCGCAATCGCGCGACCGGAGTGGTCGGCCTCGACCTCCAGCTCACGGGTCGTCACGAACAGCGCGCCAAGACGGTCGAGCGCCAGCCCCACCGGGCGCTCGAGGCTCTCGGATGACCCCAGGTGGACCGGAGTCGCCCAGCTTCCCTCGGCAAGGAGAGGGATCTGGAAGATCGCGCCGCCGACTCTGGGCTCGGTCCGCCGCCCCCTCGTGGCGGCGTAGAGCGCTCCGCCCGCCACCGTGAGCCCCTGCAGCTCCCTGAAGCCGTCGGCGACGAGCACGGTCTCACCGGTCGGCTGTCGCAGGAGGATCGCCTCGGGCTCCACCGACTCGTCGTCCACTTCTGATGGGGGCCGTCCACCGAATCGGTGAACCGACACGAAGACCCGCCCCTCCCGGTCCGCGGCGAGCCACCGCGGTCTCCTGAGCCCGGACACGAGCGTGACGCGACCGCCACCGGGCTCGAGGCGGACGACTCGACCGGCCTGCTCCTCGGCGATCAGCAGCCGGCCGGCCGGGTCGAGCGCGAGGCCGACCGGCCGCCCGAGCCGCCTCGCGACGACGGCCCTCGCCTGATCGGGTGCGATGCGGGTCACGGTGCCGGCCTCGCGATCGGCCACGAAGACGTTCTGGTCCGCGTCGACAGCGATCCCCTGCACGTCCCGGAAGCCGTCGGCCCACAGCTCGACCGGCGCGAGGGCCGTGAGATGCCGCTCGGCCGCCCGGCAGGTCGCGGGAGCGAGCGCGAGAATCGCCACCGCCGCGCCGCCCCAGGTCAGTCGCATCGACGACGTTCTCCCCTCGCCGGCGGGGGTCATCGTTGCCCGTATCCACCGGGCAGCTTGAAGATCGCGCGCCGGATCCGTTCCATCTCGGCGGACGTCAGGGGGCGCGCGCCGTCCACCGTGGTCGCCTGCAGGGGATTCCCCTCCTCGTCCACGATCCGGTCCCAGCGGAAGTCGGCCGGCTGCCCGAACTCGCCGAGCTTCGGGTGCTCCGTCGTGGTGAACCCCCCGAGCCCGAGCGCCCGTGGATTGGCGTGGCAGGATTCGCAGGAGCGCGACGCCCGGGTCACCGTGTGCGGCACGATCGGGTTGTGCGCGAAGCCGAGCTTCCGGAACGCATACTCCGTCTTCCCCGCCGGGTTGACGTAGGTGAACAGCGGCTGGGCGCGCGGCACGAACGGCGCGATCTTGCCCCGCCAGTTGACCCCCAGCACCGGCTCGGGGTCGGCGAACCGCACTCCGGCGGTGAGCCGGAACCACCCCTGCTGCGCGTGCTCGCCCGCCAGGTGGTCGAACGCGACGTCCACGGGCCGCGCGTACTTCGTGTAGTCCATCTTGATGTGGCAGCCGTAGCAGGTCGGCGCCCACGCGGTGTGGCAGGCGTAGCACTCGGTCGTCCGGAGATGGGTGGGGTCGTGGCCGGGCGGCTCGGCGCCGAGCCGAGCGAGCTGCGGGACCCGGTGGACCTTGCCGGACAGCTTGCCCACGAGCGTGACCACGGCCGCTCCGTCGCGCGGCAGCGACACGAAGACGTTCCGCAGCGGCCGCCCCTTCGCCGTCAGGCCGGTGGCGAGCCGTTCGGGGGTGCCGTGGCAGGACTCGCAGCGCACCTCCACGTAGTAGTGTCGCTTGGCGTAGACGAACCCGTCGCCGTGCATCTCCTTCTCCGTGTGGCAGTCGATGCACGCGAGCCCCCGCGCGAAGTGGACGTCGGGAGTCTGCCGGCTGTAGGCGTGGCCGTGGAGCAGGTCCTGGTCGTAGGTGAACGTCTGCCGTCCTTCGGGAGACGCCTCCATCATCCCGCGGAAGTTCATCGCCGCGCGCGAGCCGCCGTTGTGGCAGGTCGCGCACTGGGTGACGGGGACTCGCGTGGTGAGCACGTGCCGGAGGGGACGGCCCACCCGGTCCCGGGGAATCGCGGGGTCCGCCGAGAGCGACCGGCCGTCCTCGGCGTACGGCATGTGGCAGGCGGCGCAACCGGTCGCGCGGAAGTTGCCGCGGAGCGCTCTCGGCTGGGTCCAGAGGTGACAGGACGTGCATTCCTTCCTGAGGAGGTCGAAGACGGCGTCGCCGCCTTGCGCGAACGTCGGGAGCGGCTCGAGCCCGTCGAGGGCGCCGGCCGGCCTGAGCCCCTTCGCCCACGGAGCCGGTTCGACCGGTCCCGGCGACATCGAATGCTGGACGCCTTCGCGCGTCTCCTGGAGCCCGTTGGGGAAGCGGGTCCCGCTCTGGGTGCCCGACCGGTGCGCCATGATCGACGCCTTGACCGCCGCCGCGATCGCCTCGTGGCAGCCGCCGGCGCCGCACGTGCGATCGACCACGCGCAGGTCGCTCGGGTTCCGCCACATCCCCTGGTGCGCCGGCCCCTGCGTCACCGCCCCGCCGTCGCCGCCGTGACAGGTCGTGCACGTGAGCGCGTGCCGGGGATGCGCGTCCTCGATCCCGCGGTGGCAGGTCACGCACCGCTGGGCCGCCGCGGGGCCCCCTGGCCCGGCCACGCACGTCACGCGGGCCGCGCCGGGCGACTGCGCCTGGCAGCGCTCTCCCGGCGCGGCGGCGCCGAGCAGGAACCACACGAGGCCAGTGAGCGCGGCAAGCGTGGAGGTCACCGCCGGCGCCTGCCCCGCGCGAGCACCATGGGTCCGACGACGCGCGAGGCGGCTCGCGCGCGACTGATTCGTCGCGCTGTCACGGGGGACGCGTCGCGGCGGCGAGCGCCGCGACTTCCGCGGGGCTGAGCGCGCGAGCCCAGATCCCTGCCTCGTCGATCACCCCCGTCATCGGGAAGCTCTGCGGTCCCCCGCGCTCGCCGATCCGGAGTGGGTCCTCGACCGCCGGGATGCTCAGGTCACCGACCTCGGCGTCCGCGATCTCGGCACCGTCCAGATAGAGTCGCGCCGTGCTTCCCTGGCGAACCAGGGCGACGTGGTACCAGCGGCCCTCTGCGACCACACCCGGCGCCGACACCACCAGCGGGCTCGCCAGCAACGCGTTGTCCGCAAGCTTGCTGAGCGTGAAGCCCGCGCTGCACCCGGTGGCGCCCCGGCACTTCTCGATCAGGACCTGCTCGCCGGCAACCGAGCTCCAGCGCGCCAGGAGTACCAGCGAGAAATCGGCAGCGCCGAAGTCGAACGTGCCATCGCCGGACCCGAGGGTGGCGAAGGCGGCAGGATCACCCGGGAACGCGAGCCCCTGACCGATCACGCCCGGGGCCGTGACGGTGAGGCCGCCCTCCAGGGTCAGGTCATGCGAGTCCGCGGCGTCACGGCCATCGGCGTCAAAGGTCCAGTACGCAAGCAGATCCGTCGTGGGAACGCCCGCGCGCGAGGGACCGAGCGTGCCGATGACGAGGTCGGTCTCGCTCTGGCCGGTCCCCCACGGCGTCGTGACGCTCACCGGACCCGTGGCCACGCCCGCCGGCACCCGAATCCGGAGCGTGCTGGCCGTGGCGTCCAGCACCGGCGCGCCGATGCCGTTGACCCGGACCAGGTTGTTGCCGGCGCTGGCACCGTCGAACTCCCCGCCGGTGACCGTCACGACCATGCCCGGCAGCGCCTTCGCCGGCGACACCCTGGTGAGCCGGGGTGGTCCCGGGTCGAAGAGCGCCGCGAGCGCTGCGACCTCCGGAGGCGAGAGGGCGCGAGCCCAGATCGCCACCTCGTCGATGACGCCGTTCATCGGAAACGTCTGCGGCCCGGTACGCTCGCCGATCTGCAGGGGATCGGACACGGGCGCGATGCCGCCCGCTCCCGTGCGTTCCGCGAGCGGGATGCCGTCGAGATAGAGACGAGCGGCCGAGCCCTCGCGGGTCAGCGCGATGTGGTACCAGCGGCCGGGGGCGACGGCGCCGGGCTCCGAGACCACGAAGGGAAACGCCAGCAGGCGATGATCGGAGAGCTTCGTCAGGCCCCAGGCGCCGCCGTTGCAGAGGCTCGCTCCCTGGCATTTCTCGACCAGCACTCGCTCGCCCTCGATCGAGGTCCACTTGGCCCAGAGCGCGACCGAGAAGTCGCCGGACGCGAGGTTCAGGAGGTCGTCGTCCCGGGGACGCGCGGCGACGCGCCCGGGGTCGCCGTCGAAGGCGAGGCCGCGACCGATGGCGCCTGCCGCCGAGCTGTCGAGCCCACCCTGCAGCACGAGGTCGAATGAAGCGGCGTCGTCCCGGCCGTCGAGGTCGAAGCTCCAGTACGCGATGAGGTCGGCCGTGGGAATGCCGGCACGGCGGGGGCCGAGCGTGCCCACGGCAAGGTCGGCGGCGCTGGTCCCGGTGCCAGACGCGGTCGTGACGCTGACCGGGCCCGTGGTCGCGCCGTCCGGGACGCGGATGGTGAGAGACGTCGCGCTCGCCTGCAAGACCGGCGCAACCGTCCCGTTGATCCGCACCTCGTTCGCCGCGGGAGCGGCGGGATCGAACTCGGCTCCGCCGACGACGACCAGCATGCCGGCGAGCGCCCTCGCGGGCGAGAGCGCGATCACGAGCGGAGGCCCGCCCGTGATCGTGAACGGGACAGACGGTGCTCCGTGCGGCGTCCGGAGCGTCAGCGACGCGGGACCGAGCGACGCCGCCGGCTCCACGCTGACCTGCACCACGAGGGTGTCGACGTCGGCCCGGATGCCGGTGACACTGATCCCCGGGCTGGCGGTCACCGCCGCGCCGGAGAAGTTGGCGCCCGAGAAGGTGACCGTCGTCGATCGGCTGCGCGGCAACGTTGCGGTCGAGACGGTCGAGACCACCGTGGCCTGCGGCACGCCGGACTCCCGGGAGATCCTCAGGATGTTGCCGACGGCGTCGTAGTGGTAGGTCGCGGCCTCGCCGTCCTCGCGGATCACCCGGACGAGGCGCCCGACGTCGTCGTAGAGAGAGAGGATGTCGGCCAGTGCGGGGGACACGAGCGCCGCGGCGACGAGAAGCGACAGCACCAGGACAGGGGGTGTCCAGCGGATCCTGATCGCGGGAGCGAGCCGGGGGGAGGCGTGAGCGGCGTCCGGCAGGTGCGAGAGGGCCATGGAATCCGAGAGAGGCGAGAATCATGCCGGGTTCCCCGGGAGCTCGAAACCCTTGGCCCACGCTGGCTTGAGACCTGTGGAGCGTCGGCGGGACGCCAGCGGGTGCCCGGGAGGCTGGGCATCCCGCATGGAAACGCTGCAGCCCGATCTGTGCACGGGTCGATCCCCGAGGACCGGGGCCGCGGGGGTCTGTCCCTCGACTACGTCACGGGTACGATTCTCGGGTCGACAGCGGGCGGCTCACGGGAGGACTCGACCGCCGCGGCGTGGCGAGAGCGCGGGGCAGCTTACCGGAGCAGATCCACCGGCGAG
>CAZWXA010000051.1:0-2334 GCA_964637755.1 uncultured bacterium
ACCCGCACCTTCTCGCCGTCCGCGATCGGGCCAGCGTCGGCGACGGCCCGCCAGAGCTCGCCGTTGACCAGCACGTGGCCGTCGCCATCGATCGCCGAGCGCGCGACGCCGATCATGCCGATCAGGCCGGCCGCGCCCGTCATCGGCCGCTGCGCGAGGGCGCGAAGGCCCGCGGTCAGCGCGACGATGAAGAGCCCCGCGGTGACCCCGACCGTCGGCACGATCACCCACCAGGAGACGCGCAGCTCGGGCGTGGGCGCCTCGTAGAGCATCAGGGAGCCGAGCAGCATGGAGACCACGCCGCCTATGGCGAGGACACCGTGGCTCACCACCATGACCTCGGCGATGAAGAGGACCACCGCGAACAGGATCAGCAGGAGCCCCGCGTAGCTGATGGGCAGGCTCTGGAAGGCGAAGAACGCCAGGATCAGCGAGATGCCGCCGATGACCCCGGGCAGGATCACCCCCGGATTCGACAGCTCGAAGAAGAGGCCGAGCATGCCGAGCATCATGAGGATGTAGGCCACGTTCGGGTCCGTGATCACGTTGAGGATGCGGTCGCGAAGACCGATCTGGATCGGCCTGAGGACGGCGTCCTTCGTCCGGAGCACCACCTCGCCCTTCGGGGTCCGCACCCGGCGGCCGTTGACCTTGGCGAGCAGATCGGCGGTCGAGTCCGCGATGAGGTCGACGATCCGGAGGGTCACCGCCTCGCGCTCGGTCGCGGAGACCGACTGGCGCACGGCCTTCTCCGCCCACTCCGCGTTCCGCCCGCGCGTGGTCGCGATCGTCCGCGCGAAGGCGGCCGCGTCGTTCTCGATCTTCTTCATGCTCTCGCGGTCGACACTCCCGCCGCCCACCGCCACGGGATGCGCCGCGCCGATGTTGGTCGCCGGCGCCATGGCGGCCACGTGCGCCGCCATGGTGATGAACACGCCCGCGGACGCGGCGCGCGCCCCCGTCGGGGCCACGTAGACGATGACGGGAATCTCCGAGTTGAGGATCAGCTGGACGATCGAGCGCATCGAGCGCTCGAGTCCGCCCGGGGTGTCGAGCTTCACGACGAGGGCGACCGCCCGCTCGCTCCGCGCCCGCTCGAGCGAGGTGGCGATGATCCGGACCGTCACCGGGCTGATCACGCCCTCGATCTCGACCAGCGACACCGGCTCCGCGGCCGACGGCGAGACCGGCCCCAGCAGGGCGAGCAGGGTGACTACGCCCATCAGCCCGAGGGCGGTCTTCTTCCCTTGCTCGACGAGCCGCGGGCCCGGGGGGACCGCGCGGCCGGAGCACGGGCGGGCGACCGGGAAGCGCGTCAACGCCCGAGCGCCAGGAGCGAGACGAACTCGAACAGCAGGTTGGCGGCGAGGAGGGAGGTGACCTGCCCGGGGCCGTCGTAGGGCGGACACACCTCCACGACGTCGCAGCCGGCGAGCCGCAGTCCCTGGAGGCCTCGCACGAGCGCCAGCGCTTCGTAGGAGGTCAGCCCGCCGACCTCGGGCGTCCCCGTGGCCGGCGCATAGGCCGGGTCGACGGCGTCGATGTCGAAGGAGCAGTACACGGGCCCGCCGGCGAGCCGGGCGAGCCGCGAGACCACCCACGCGGTCCCCTGCTCCTTCACGGTCTCGATGCGGATCACCTCGATCCCGTGCTCGTCGTGGAATGCGAAGTCCTCGGGCCCGTACAGGGGCCCGCGGATCCCCACCTGGATCATGCGCCGGGGGTCGACCAGCCCTTCCTCGACGGCGCGGCGGAACGGCGTGCCGTGGAAGTACCTCGACCCGAAGTACTCGTCCCAGGTGTCCGGGTGCGCGTCGAAGTGCACGAGGCCGAGGGGGCCGTGCCGGCGCGCCACGGCACGGAGGATCGGCAGCGTGACCGAGTGGTCGCCGCCGACCGAGACCGGGGTCGCCCCGGCCGAGACGATCTCGGCGACGGCCCGCTCGATCGCCTCGTAGGTGCGCTCGATCGAGATCGGCACCACGTCGACGTCGCCGCAGTCGGCAACCTGTAGCCGCTCGAACGGGTGCACCTTGAGCACGGGATGCCACGGGCGGATCAGTGACGACTGCTCGCGGACGGCGCGCGGCCCGAAGCGCGCGCCCGTCCGGTAGGACGTCCCCCCGTCGTACGGGACCCCGACCAGCGCGACGTCGAGCCCCGCTGCGTCCCGCACGTGAGGCAGCCGCATGAAGGTCGCGACCTGACCGAAGCGGGGCGAGCGGAACGAGTCCCGCGGTGCGTGCGTCATCTACAGCACGGAGCGGAGACCGGCCACCGCCCGGGCCAGCCGCGCGATCTCGTCGGGCGACGTATACACGGAGAAGCTCGCGC
>CAZWXA010000051.1:2344-7241 GCA_964637755.1 uncultured bacterium
CGGCGCATCAGCGGCTGGGCGCAGTGGTGACCGGCCCGCACGGCAATCCCGTCGGCGTCGAGCAGCGCCGCGGCGTCATGGGGGTGAATGCCGGTGACGTTGAACGCGACCACGGCCCCCTTGATCTCCGGGTTCCGGGGCCCGAACACGGTGACGTCGGGAATGGGCGAGAGCGCGTCGAGGGCCGCCGCCGTCAGGGCGCGCTCGTGCTCGGAGACCCGCTCCATGCCGAGCTTCTCGAGGTACTCGATCGCCGCCGTCAGGCCCACCGCCTCGGCGATCGGAGGCGTTCCCGGCTCGAAGCGCCAGGGCAGATCGTTCCACTGGGCGTGGTCGATCCAGACCTCCTTGATCATCTCCCCCCCACCCCGCGCGGGCTCGAGGGCCTCGAGAGCCGCCCGGCGCCCGTAGAGCACCCCGATGCCGGTCGGCCCGAGCATCTTGTGCGGGGAGAAGACGTAAAAATCACAGTCCATCAAGGACATATCGAGCGCAAGATGAGGTGCCGCTTGAGCACCGTCGACCACGGACAGCGCGCCGGCGCTCCGGGCCCGTTCCACGATCCGGCGCACCGGGTTGATCGTCCCGAGGACGTTCGAGACGTGGGCGACCGCCACGACCCGCGTGCGCTCCGTGAGCAGGCGGTCGAACGCGTCCATGTCGAGGAAGCCGTCGCCGACGACCGGCACGGCCTTGACCGAGGCCCCTCGATCCCTCACGGCCATCTGCCAGGGAATCACGTTCGAGTGGTGCTCCATCTCGGTGATGAGCACCTCGTCACCCGGGCGGAGCGTGCGGCCGATCGCCTCGGCGAGGAGGTTCACGCCGTCGGTCGTGCCGCGCGTGAAGACGATCTCCTCCCGGGAGGCCGCGCCGATGAAGCGCTGGACACGGTCGCGGGCGGCCTCGTACAGCTCGGTCGCCTCCTCCCCGAGGGTGTGGATCGAGCGATGGACGTTGGCGTGGGAGGTCTCGTAGTACCGCGTCATCGCCTCGATCACCTGCCGCGGCTTCTGGCTCGAGGCGGCGGAATCGAGATAGGCGAGCGGCTGGCCATTCACGACGCGGCCGAGAATCGGGAAGTCCTGCCGGGTCAGCTCGTCAAGCCGCATCGAGCGCCGCCCTCAAGACCGACAGCGGGAGCGTCACGCACTTCATCCGGGTCGGCCGGATCTCGGCCTCGAGCGTCATCAGCACGTCCTCCGTCGTCACCGCCGCCGCGTCCGTCACGCTCCGGCCCTGGATCCTCTCCAGGAGGACATCCGCGGAGGCCGCGCAGATCGCGCAGCTATCTCCGGTGAATCGCGCCTCGGCGACGATCGGCCCCTCGAGCCGGAGCGCCACCCGCACCCGGTCGCCGCAGAGCGGGTTCACATCCTCGGCGGCCCGGGTCGCGCCGGCCAGCTCCCCTCGAAACCGTGGTTTCCGCCAGCGCTCGCGAATGACGCTCGTGTAGACGCCAGCCGCCCCGGTCATCGCGTGCCCCATGGGCCGGCCGGCCCGCCGGCCTCCCCGGGAATCGGGCGCCGCGGCCGGAGCCAGGCCGTCATTCCAGCTCGCCGCGGGCCGCGTTCGCGCGGTACGGCGGGAAGCGGTACGCGGAATCGCGTGAGAGAAGCCCGCCGTGGCCGAGGTCGGCGATCTCGAGGTTGCCGACGCGCTCGCCGGCCAGCACCCGGGGCAGCACCAGGTCGAACGTCGTCGCCTCGGAGAACATGCCGCACGACGGCATCCCGACGATCGTCCCCGCGTCCCAGGTCGCGACCCAGAGGAGGCTTCCGGGATGCGCGGGCGCGCCGTGCCGCTCCATGCGCGCCCCGACCTGCGCGAGCGCGCCGAACACGGGATCGAGCGGGTCGAGCGCGCTCGCGCCCGCGACGATCAGCACCTCGGCCCCCGCCGATCGGAGGTCGCGGAGCTCCTTCGCCACGTCGGCGACGGTCGGGCCCGCGTACCTCACGGGGAGGAGCGGCGAGCCGAACCAGTCGATCTTGGCCTGGAGCGACTTCTCGAACCGCAGCCGCTGCGTGTCGTCGAGGCTCTCGCGCGCCACGGCCCCGACCGTCGAGCCGCGAAACCCGTCGGCGGTGATGAACCCTTTGAACTCGACCGCCAGCCGCTCGATCGTCGCGACCGTGTCCTCGGCGATCACGAGCGGCGAGATCTTGCACCGCGCCACGACCTCGCCCGCCTCGACCGGGAGCCGGTCGAAGAGCGTGTAGACGCTGATGCCTTCGAGCGCATTCACTCGCCGGAGCGCATCGCGCCTCACCCGGAAGAGGCCGCGCCGGGCGGATGCGAGGCTCCACTTCCCTTCCCCGTAGCCCTTCACCGCGACGCCGTCGCCGACGACCGCGGCGGCCAGGCGCTTGCCGGCCTCCTCCTCGTGGATGTCGCCGGGCGTGAGCTCGAGGACGTGGATCTCCTCCCAGGGGAGATCCAGGACGATCCGAGCGGAGGCCTCGTCGAGGACATCGCCCTTGCGCGAGACGATCTTCCTGGCCGGGTCACGGACGTCGTGGCAGAGCACGCGCCCGATCAGCATCGCGGGCGTGGCGCCCTTGCGAATCGCGTGAGCCTTCATGGCGAATCGAGCCCCCTACTCGGAGGCCACGGGGCGGACGGCCCGCTCGCGGGCGACCTCCCGGAGCGGCCGGCCCGAGCGGCCGGCCCGCGTGGCCTGGATCTCGGCGAGCACCGCCAGCGCGATCTCGGGCGCGGTCTGGGCCCCGATGTCGAGGCCGATCGGCGTGTGGATCCCGTCCAGCAGCTCCCGCGAGACACCGTCCTCCACGAGCAGGTTCATGATGGCGCCCGCTCGCCGCGCCGAGCCAAGCATGCCGACGTAGCCGAGCGGCTGCTCGAGCGCGTGCTTGAGCACCGGGATGTCGTACTTGTAGTCGTGCGCGACCAGCACGAGCGCGGTCGACGAGACCAGCGGATAGTTCAGGATCAGCTCGGACGGGATGCCGATCTTCAACTCGTCGACGTCGGGGAAGCGCTCGGGGGTCGCGAAGCGCGGGCGGCCGTCGATCACGACCGTCCGGTACCCGAGCAGGCGGGCCTGCGCGACCAGGGCCATCGCGACGTGGCCGGCCCCGACGACGAGGAGGAGCGCCGCCGGCGCGAACACCTCGACGAACGCGCGCACGCCGTCGAGTGCCTGCGTCTGCGACTTGCCGCTCTCGATCGCGGAGCGGGCGGCCGCGGCGAACCGCTCGTCGAGCGGTGCCAAGCCGAGGGTTCCCTCGATGCGCCCGCTGTCGAGGACGAGGAGCTTCTTGCCACCGGGGTCGTCGAGCAGGCTCACCAGGGCGCAGCGGCCGCCCCGATCGGCGTGCGCCCGGGCCCGCTCGTAGTACGCGAGCGTCGGGTCGGTGACAGCGTCCAGCGTGATCGGCTCGACGAACACCTCGATCGTCCCGCCGCAGGTCAGCCCGATCTCCCACGCCTCCTCGTCGCCGAGGTCCATGGTGAGGAGCTTCGGCTTCATCGTGCCGAGGACGCCGCCGGACTCCTCGATGACCTGAGCATCGACGCACCCGCCGATGGTGACCGACCCGAGCACGCGCCCCGCCTCGTCCACGACCATCCGGGCGCCCTCTTTTCGGGGGGTCGTGCCCCGCGTGTTCACGAGTGTCGCCACGGCGACCCGCCCCGACGAGCGGCGCAATTGGTCAATGTGCTCAAAGAGTTCGCTCATGGCGGAGATGATAGCACGCGGGAATTGTCCATGGCGCGCGCCGTCCGCCGCGCATGCGCCGCGCCTCTCTCGTTGCGCGTCGCCGCTGGCAAGCGGAGGAGTGCGGGGAAGGTGGTTGATGCGTCCGATCAGCCCCACAGCCGCTTGGTGGCAATCCGTGCGCCCTCCACGAGGCTCGCGAGCTTGGCCCACACCACGCTGTCGGCCACCATGTCGGAGCCGGCGAAGGTGCCGAAGCCGCAGTCCGTGGAGGCGATGACGCGCGTCTTGTCGCCCACCGCCTCCACCGCCTGGGCGATGCGGCCGGCGATCACCTCGGGGTGCTCCACGTAGTTCGTGGTGGTGTCGACCACGCCGGGCAGGAAGAGCATCCCGTCCGGCAGCGGGTGCCGCTTGATGACCGCGTACTCGTGCTGGTGGCGGGGATTGGCCAGCTCGAGCGACAGCCCGCCCACCCGCGCCCGGTACAGGATCGGGAGGATCGGCAGGAGCGGCACGTCGTGGGTGTGAGGCCCGTCGTAGTTGCCCCAGCAGACGTGGAGGCGAATCCGGTCGGCGGGGATGTTCGCCGTCGCCCGGTTGATCGCGTCGACGTGATACGCGACGATCTGGAGGAAGCGCTCGAGGGAGTCGTGCTGGAACAGGCGCGGGCGCTCCATGGCCAGATCCGGCGCGTCGATCTGGAGCACGAAGCCGCGGGAGTGGATCAGCTCGTACTCCTTCTGCATCTGCGCGGCCAGCGCCGCCACGTACGCCTCGTGCGAGGGGTAGTATGCGTTGAGCATGGTGGTGGCGATGATGCCGGGCGAGGCCGCGGTCATGAAGGGCTCGGCGAACCGCCGCGGCAGGCCCGCGGCGGCGCGCTCGTACACCTCGCACTCCCGGACCGCCTCGCCAAGGTCGACGTACTCCACGGGCGCGACCGCCTGGGGCGCGTTCGCGATCTTCGCGGCGAAGCGGCGGCGCGCGCTGATGATCTCGCCGTAGTCGGGGTGCTCGATGACGTCGCGCGAGAGCGGGCGCGTGCTCTCGCCGCCGAAGCCGCGCATGCGGCGCGCGACGTAGGTCGAGAATCCCACCCGCGGCTGCTCGCCGTCATTGCCGACGTCGATGCCCACCTCGAGCTGCTTCGCCACGACGCGGCGGACCGCGGCCTCGATCTCCCGGGCCAGCTCGGCCTCGTCGACCGGCTCC
>CAZWXA010000051.1:7341-14683 GCA_964637755.1 uncultured bacterium
GCCCGGAGCGACTCCAGGTTGTGGGCAGCCGCGAAGTGGTCGAGCAGTGGAAGCGCGGTCGCCATGCCGCGGGTCAGCGGCTCGTAGGACGGGTTGCCGAGCAGCGGGTTCAGCCAGATCAGGCGCGCGGCGCGGCGCCGGATCCTGAGCAGCTCGGTGGCCAGCACCTCCACCTCGCCCGTGTCCCACCCGTCCGAGAGGACGATGACGATCGTGCGCCGGTCCAGCAGGTGGCCCCACTGGCTGTTGAACTCGGCCAGGGACGCGCCGATCCGCGTGCCGCCCGACCAGTCGCGGACCTCCGTCAGCCGCTTCAGGACCTGCCGGTACGATCGCGCCCGGAGATGCTCGGTCACCCGCGTGAGCCGCGTCGAGAAGGTGAACGTCTCGACGCGGCCGAACACGTTCTGCAGCGCGTAGAGGAACTGCAGGAGAAACCGGCTGTAGAGGTCCATCGAGCCCGACACGTCGCAGAGGAGGACGAGCCGGACCTTCTTCTGCTTCCGCCGGCGGCGCCGGAGATCGATGATCTCGCCGCGCATCAGGTTGGCGCGGAAGGTCCGCCGCAGGTCGATGGCGCCGCGCCGCCTGGCCGGTCGCCGGCGGCGGCTCACGCGCCGCGCCAGCTTTCGCGCGATCTGGATGGTCAGCCGGGCGATCTCGTCGAGCTGCTCCGCGGTGAAGGTCGAGAAGTCCTGGGCCATCACCGCCTCGCGATCGGAGACCGACGGCACGCCGAGGGGCTCCGCCGAACCAGCGTCCGCCTCGTCGGGAAGCCAGGTCTCGAGGGCGACGCTCTCCCGCTTCTGCCCGGCCACCTTTGGCGTCCCGGGCGGCGGCTCGGCCCCGCGATCATCGGGGGGCGCGACGAGGCCCTTCATGACCGGCTCGGCCTCGCCGAGGACCCGCCAGAAGGCGTTGAAGCAGCGCTCGAAGGTCGGGGTCTCCTCGACGCGCGAGACGAAGACCGTCCGGAGACCGAGGAAGAGCTCGTTGCGGTCGGAGAGGTCGAGGTGTTCGAGGGCGCGGACCGCATCGGTGACCTCGACCAGGGTGACCGGCGCCCCGTGACGCCGGAGCAAGGCGGCGAACCGGACGACCCCACTCAGAAGGTCCCGCGCGACCGCCTGCCTCATCGGGACAGAATCGACCACGAAGTCATGTCGAGGGACCACCCGTCGCGCCTCCTGGCTTCGCGAGGCGCCGCGCCCTACCCCGCGGCGGAGGTGAAGCGCGAGAGCCCGGCGCTGGCGACCTCGGCCTTGAAGCGCTTCAGGTCGTCGGCGTCCTTCAGCACGCAGCCGAGGGTCTCCGCCACCAGCTCGTCGTCCAGGTGATCGGCGTGGAGCATGGTGAGCGCCTGCGCCCAGTCGAGGGTCTCGGCGACGCCGGGCACCTTCGACAGGCGCACGGTGCGCAGCGTTTCCATGAACCGCGCGATCTCGCGGGCCACGCGGGGGTTGACGCCCGGCACCTTGCGCTCCACGATGCGCACTTCCTTCTCGAACGGCGGATAGTCCACCCACAGGTAGAGGCAGCGCCGCCGGAGCGCGTCCGACAGCTCGCGCGTGCGGTTCGAGGTGAGGATCACGTGCGGCGGGTGGGTCGCCTTGATCGTCCCGACCTCGGGGATCGTGATCTGCCACTCCGAGAAGATCTCCAGCAGGAACGCCTCGAACTCCTCATCCGAGCGGTCGATCTCGTCGACGAGCAGCACGGGAGACGCCTCCTGCGTGATCGCCTGGAGGAGCGGCCGGCGAAGGAGGAACGGCTCGGAGAAGATCTCGTGTTCCTTCTCGTCGGCGGATCGATTGGCACCCTCGGCGAGCTTGATGTGCAGGAGCTGCTTCTGGTAGTTCCACTCGTAGAGCGCCATCGAGGCGTCGAGGCCCTCGTAGCACTGCAGGCGGATCAGGTTCGTCCCCAGCATGCGGGCCATGACCTTCGCCACCTCGGTCTTGCCGACCCCGGCGTGCCCCTCGATCAGGAGCGGCTTTCGCAGGGTCATGGCGAGGTGGACGGCCGTCGCGACCGGAGCGTCGGTGACGTAGTCCGCAGCTTCCATCAGCTCCTGGAGCTTCCGGATCTCTGGGCGCATGGGCCGTTATTCTACATGAAGGCGCGCGTAGTCCTCCGGGGTGTCGAGGTCGGCGGGCATCGGCAGATCGAACTCGACGCGCTCGACCCGCTCCGGACGTGCCTGGACGACCGCCTTCCCTCCCGCGTCTCCGGTGAGCGCCGCCAGCTCCGCGAAGACTTCATTCCCGAACAGCACCGGGTTGCCCTGGACTCCGCCGCGGTAGACGGGGACGACGATCGGCTTGCCCGCGCGGTCGAGCGCCTCGATCAAGGCGGGGATCACCAGGCCCGGCAGCCGGGGCTGGTCACCGAGGACGATCAGCGCCGCGCGCGTCCACGGCTTCAGCGCACGGGCCCCGACGGCGATCGACGAGCCCTGCCCGTCGTGCGGCCGTGGGTTGTTGACGAACCGGACGGGAAGACCTGCCAGGGCCTCCCGGAGCGCGGCGTCCTCGGTGCCCGTCACGACGAGGACATCCTCCACACGGTCGATCAGCGACTCGACCGTCCGGCGAATGACGGGCCGGCCCCGCAGCTCCAGCAGCAGCTTGGGGCGGCCCATGCGCCGGCTGAGGCCGCCGGCGAGCACGATGGCCGCGATCAGCGGCCGCCCCTCGGGTTCCGCGCGTTCACCTCTCGCACGCGGTGAGCCGCGATCCCCCCGGCGTTCGGGACTCGCCAGTTCCCGTCAGGATCCGACCACGCAGAAGCTCCCCGCCGGGTACCAGAGCGAGCGACGCGCGCTCGAGCGGTTTCACTGCTGACGCGGACGGACGGTCGCGGCGGACCTCCGGGCGCGCGGCGCGAGTGCTCGTCCTCGCCCCTCGGGGTCCGATGGGAACCGCATCCGCTTCCACAGCCGGCGCGCCCGGGCCCGGGCGTCGCGGCTCACCGGGCGTTCGGCGACGGGAGCATCCACGTCGTCCTCGATGGCCTGACCCTTCCGGCGAGCGAAGATGAGCAGGAGGCTCCGGCCGAGGACACGGAACAGGCCGGGCGCGACGTCGACGTACAGCAACCCCGGCAGCTCGACCACCCATCCCCGCCGGATCCACGGGCGGTCGAGCTGGAGCGTCTCGATCTCTCGCCGGTGCAACGGCCGGCCGGCGCCGTGGCTGAGGAGCCCGGCGCAGGCGCGGCACACCTCGGCGAGCTGGTCGTCCCGGCAGGAGTGCCGGCCGCAGATCGCGCACGACGCGCACTCCGAGAGGTCGGCGACACGGCTGCACTGCGGACAGGCGACGGCGCGGTCACGACCGACCCGCTTGCCGCTCGTCGCGCTCGTCACGAGCTCGTCGGCGAAGACCTTTCTGCCCGTCGCCTCGCAGGCCGCGAGGAGCTCGACGAGGCCCCGGTCACCCGACAGCTCCGACGTCCCGAGCAGACTCGACAGGACCAGCTTTCCGGTCCGGCTGCACCGCTCGAGGTGATCGGGCAGGACGCGGGTACCCGTGACCTCGCAGGCCCGGAGGAGAGGCTGGAGCACCCGGCGGCGCGAGACCGCGCACTCTTCGAGGAGCGCCGGGAGCACTCGCTTGCCGGTCACCGCGCAGACCTCGAGCTCCTCGGGGAGCGCGGCGGCGCCGCTGACCTCGCACTGCGCGGCGATGCCGGCCAGCACCGTCGCGCCGCTCACGGCCGATCGCACCAGGTTCTCGCCGAGGGTGCGCCGGCCCGTCCGCTCGCAGGAGCGCAGGAGCGCCGCCTGAACGGTGCGACCCGTGACCTCGTCGGTCGCCAGCAGAGACCGGCGCACGCGCTTCCCCGTGGCCTCGCACGTCCCGAGGCCGGCGGGTGCGGCGAGTGCCCCCGTGGCCTCGCACGGCTCTCCGAGCCTCCGGAGCACCGCGCTCCCGGTCTCCGGGCACGTGAAGAGGAGGTCGGGATGAACGACTCTCCCGGTCAGCGCGCAGGCGCGCAGCTCGTGGGGGAGAGCCAGGCGGCCGCTCTCCGCGCACCGCGCGGTCCGTTCGGCGAGGACCCGCTTGCCCGTCACCGACGAGACCACGAGGTTCCCGGCGAGCGTCCGGGTTCCCGTCTCCGCGCAGGTGAGCAGCAGCCGGCTCGGGACGGGCTCGCCGGTGAGATCGTCCGCGGCCATGTCCTCGGGAAGGACGAGCCAGCCCCCTGGCTCGCTCGCGGCCGGCACCGATACGGGAGACACGGTCGCCTCCCCTTCGAGCGCGAGCCGGCCCTGACCGAAGGAATCGGGGCACCGCTGGCACCCCGCGGCACCGGCTCTCACGAGCGCCGCGTGGGCCTGGCAGAACGTCCTCCCGCAGCCCCTGCAGCGGACATGATGCTTCCCGCAGCAGGGTGTCTCGCACTCCGAGCAGGCACAGAGCGTCGCGCCCTCGACCGCGCTGTCCGAGCAACGCTGGCAGGTCCCGACGGTGCATCCGGAGGCCGCACACCGCAGGAACTCGCTCGCGGCAACCACATGGCCACCCCGGCAGGCCCAGCCCTCGCCGCCACTGCCGAGGGCCGCGCTGACGGGGAGGTCCGACAGGACGACGCCCGTCAACGGCACGGCCACGACTCGCACGGGGAACGCCTCGTGCTGGCTCCGGTGCCGGACTCGCGCCTCGATCTCCGCACGCGTGTACTGGAGGCCGGATACGCCGACCAGGGCGACCGTCACGTGCGGGACCAGGCAGGAGCGGATCGTCTCGTACTCCGCGCGAACCGCGCCGTCGGTCCCGGCCGCCTTCCTGACGACGGACTCGGCATCGCCGGGTCCGGGATCACCAGGTTCGGCATCACCAGGTCCGGCATCACGGGCCTTCGCCCTGACCTGGTCCGCCAGCTTCTCGAGCGCCGTCCCGTAGCGGGCCTGGTAGAACCCGCAGAACTTCCGGACGCTCTCGTGCTGTTCCGCCGTCTCCTGAGCCACTCCCGCCAGCGCTTGCAGCAGGTCGCCGATCTCTCTCACCCGGGCGCGCGTGCTCCGAGGGAGCGGCTCGCCGTCGGGTCCCCCGGCACGGGCGATCTCCCCCCCGCGCGAGGAGACCCCGTCACTCGGGTCCGCGCACTCTCGCTCGATGATCGTCTCGTACCGGTCGCTCGCCACCTCGGCCGTCACCTCGAGTGCCAGTCGCGCGGCCAGGGCCGGCGTCCGGGCGAGCGGCCTCAGCCCGTCGAGGACCATTCCGAGCGGAGCCAGCTTCTCCTCCAGGGTCGCCTGCACCCGGGCCAGGCCGACCCCGGTCGCATCCAGGATGTGATGGCTCGCCTCCTCGCGAGCCCGTTCCGTGACGAGCTCGAAGGCACGACTGTCGCGAGCGATGAGCGGCCCATCCCCCACCCGGAGCGATCCGGCCCCCTCCCGCTGGCGGCATTGCTCGACCAGTTCCGGGAAGGGCATTCTCGGCGTCACCCGCGCGAGCCCCGCCGGCCCCATCTCTGCGTCAGGAACTCGAAGCGACCCGAGTGCCCGCTCGTTCGCCTCCTGCATCTCCTTCAGGCGGATGACGGCGGCCCGGGCGCGCTCCTCGATGCGCTGGATGTCCTCCTCGACCTCGCGCGTCGCGTCGGTCTTCCGGATGAGGTCCATGACGACTCGCTCGACGGAGCACTCTTCGCCGTCGTACCCGGACAGCTCGAGCCGGGCCTCCGTCTCGCCGACCGGCTGATCGAAGACCCTGAGCGCCTGCATCAGGCGGCGGACGACCCGGTCCTCGATCGTCGCCTGGAGGACGAGATTGCGGACCTCGACCCGCGCCGCCCCCGGCCCGACGCGCTCGACCCGTCCGATCCGCCGCTCGATCAGCAGAGGGTCCCACGGAAGGTCGTAGTTGACGACGACGCTGCTCGCCGGGAGATCGAGGCCGGCGGCGTTCGCGTCGGTCGACAGGAGGATCGGATGCCGGGGCGGGTTCAAGTCCTGCGCCGCGCGGCGACCGCTGTCTGCCTCCCGGGCCTCCACGAGCGCGACCTGCCCGGCGAACCCGGCACGCTCGACGGCGGCGGCGAGATGCTCGAGCGTCTCCGTCCGCATCGCGAACACGATCACGCGCCGGGCTCCCTTTCGCTTGGCCAGCTCGCGCGCGAGCTTGACGACGGCCCGCGTCTTCGCCGATTCCTCGATCGCGCGTCCCGCCTCGGCGAGTCCCCGGAGGGCCGGCCGCAGCGCCGCGGGGACTCCGGACGCCTCCAGCGCTCTCTCCAGGGAGGCGGCCAGGGCCCAGGGGCTGCTCAGGAGGCTCCGGGTATGCGCGGCCTGGGCTCGGCTCGGGAGCCTCAGGATCACCTCGAGCGCGTGGTCGAGGTACTCCTTCTCGCCGGGGAGCGGTTTCAGTACCCGGTCCCGGACCGCCCGCTCAGGCCAGCGCAGGGGCGTGTCTTTTCGCCGCGTCCGTACCGCCCTTCGCGCCACGCGCCGGCGGAACTCCGCCTCGACACCCTCTCGCAGGTGCCGGGCATCCGGATCGGCCATGAACACCCGCTCGAACTCGTCCGGGGTCCCCAGGGGATTGGGCTCCCGCCCGCCGAGCAGCTCGAGCAACCCATAGATATCCCGGAGGGAGTCGCGGATGGGCGTCGCGGTGAGCAGCAGGGCAAAGCGCGGCCCGTCGCGCTTCATGAGCTTCGCGAACTCGGTGGCGAGCGGCCGCCGGCGATCGTGCCCGCGGAGGCTGCCCAGCCGGTGCGCCTCGTCCAGCACGAGCAGATCGAACCCGCGCATCCGGATGGCGCCGAGCCGGCGCAGCGCGGCGGCATAGGTGGTGATCCAGAAGGGGTGGGACTCGAGGCGGTCGAACTCGTCGGCGACCGCCGTCCGGGCGGTGATTCGAAACGTGTTCTCGAGCTCCTCCCGCCACCGGTCGACCCGGCTCTCCGGGCAGGCAACGAGCAGGGATTCGATCCGGCCCCGCTGGAGGAGTTCGGCGGCGATCAGGCCCGCCGTGATCGTCTTGCCGAGACCGACCTCGTCGGCAACGAGTGCCCGCGGCGCGAGCCTCCGGAAGAAGAGGATCGCGTTCTGGATCTGATGGTCGAAGGGCTCGACGGCCAGGTGCCGCAGGGTCTCGAGATCCTCGCGGCTGCGGACATCGAGCGCCGAGGCCAGCGCCCACTCGTGCGCGGCCAGGTGCAGCTCGTACTCGCCGGAACTGGCGGCGGCCCGGCCCAGGTTGGCGGCGAGCCACCCCTTCCAGTCTGGCAGACCGACGACTCGACCCGTGTCGCCTACGGCTCTGCCGGCTTGCGGCAACGAGTCGCTCGACGACGCACCGCTCGCCTGCCTCGCATCATCCATGGCCAG
>CAZWXA010000052.1:0-3088 GCA_964637755.1 uncultured bacterium
TGGTCAGCTCGTCGGAGAGGTACCGCCCCTCGGCGACCTTGATGGGGTCGACCTCGCCGATCAGGTCGGCGATGGTGATGTCCGGAGTCGCGAGCTTCTCGCCGTAGCGGCGGTCGCGCGCGAGCCAGACGACGGGGGCGAGGTCGCCCTGCTCGGCCAGCCGCGCCCGGCAGGCGCCGCAGACCGGCGCCAGGGGATCGTCGTTGATCTCACAGCCCGCAAGGGCGGGCACCGCCTCGTCGAGGAGCCCGACGAGCAGGCGCGCCATGCGGGTCTTCGCCTGGCCGCGCTCGCCGAGGAACACGATGTCGTGGCCGCCCAGGACGGCGTTCTCGATCTGCGGCACGACGCTCGCCTCGTAGCCCACGATACCCGGGAAGAGCGCCTCGCCGCGCTGCAGCCGGGCGATCAGGTTGTCGCGCAGCTCCCGCTTGACCGGCCTCGGCTGGTACCCGCTCGCCCGCAGCTCCCCGACCGTGCGCGCCGTCATCCTTCTTCCCCCTTGCCGCCGAGCGCCCCGCGGAGCCACGCGGCCAGGTCCGCGACCTCCTCGCCGCAGACGGCGTGCGCCATCCGGTACTCGCGCCACGTGACCCGGTAGTGGAGGCCGAGCAGCACGTCGCGGGACCGGCGCGCCCGGGCGAGCGGGACGAGGTCGTCGTCGATCCCGTGCGCCATGAAGATCGGCACCTGCCGGTTCGCCTCGCTGGCTTCCACGGCGAGCGAGTCCGCCAGGGGCAGCGAGCACGAGAGCGCCAGGATCCCCGCGAGCGGCTCGCGATGGCGCAGCCCGGCGTGCAGCGCGACCGCACCGCCCTGCGAGAAGCCGGCGAGCACGATGCCCGCAGCGGGGATCCCGCGCCGCCTCTCGCGCTCGATCAGCGCCTCGACGCGCTGCCCGGACTCCCTGACCCCCGGGGCATCCGCGTGCAGCTCGCCTCGCTCCTCCCTGATGTCGTACCAGGCGCGCATGACGGCGCCCCGGTTGATGCTCACGGGCCGGAGCGGTGCGTGGGGGAAGACGAAGCGGACACGCAGCGTCTCGGGCAGTCGCAGCTCGGGCACCACGGGGACGAAGTCGTGGCCGTCGGCGCCGAGGCCGTGCATCCAGATCACGGCCGCCTCCGGCGCCGGGCCGGTCTCGATCTCGACCGCGTCGAGCCACGCGGGCGTCACTCCCCGGGCTCCGGCTTCGCGCGCATCGCGCCCATTGTCGCACCATCCGGCCACAGCCGGCGGGGGGAGTGCCTCGGTCTGACCCGACGCACCACCCTGCGGGGTGAACGTGGCGGGTGCGGCGGCGACCTCGGCTTGCGGCGCGTGGAGGCGCGGGCTACCATCGCAGGACGGCGGCGCTCCCCTGTCCTCGGGCCCGGACGGGGCGCTTCGTTCGCCGAACATGCGGAAGACGGCCGGTTCTCGAACGAGGTGGATGTGGCTCTCGCGGGTGACATGGGTCCTGCTCGCGATCCTCGTGCTGTCTGTGTTGCTCGTGGCCTCGCTGCCTCGAATCGTCTCCACGCGGTGGGTCAGGGGACAGGTCGAGGGGCTGGCGTCGGAAGCCATCCGGCGCCCCGTGCGCCTCGGGACCCTGAGTCTCACCTGGTCCGGCAACCTCCTCCTCGAGCGGCTCGAGATCGCCGACGCTCCCGAGTTCTCCCCGGCGCCGTTCGTCTCGCTCGGGCGGCTCGCCGTGCACGTCGATCTGCTCGGACTCGTCCGGCGCACGCTCGACCTCGACCTGACCCTCGACGGGCTCGACGTCCAGGTGATCCGCAACACGGACGGCCGGACCAACCTGGAAGTCTTTCTCGCCGGGCTGCCTCCGCGGAAGCCGTCGGCGGGGCCCACCACGCTGCCGTTCGACAGGGCGCACGCGCGGATCCGCCTCGGCGGCATCCGGGTGCGCGCACAGGATCGCGCGCAGGGCCGCTCGGCCACGATCGAGAATGCGTCCTTCGCCCTGGATCTTCCCGCCCTCGACCGGCCCGCCCGGGTGGAGCTCCGCGCCGGTCTCACGCTCGACGGGCGGACGCTTCCGCCGCTGAGCCTGCGCGCCCGGATGGAGAATCTGGTCAAGCCGGACCGAACGCTGAATCTGGACGGCGCGACGGTCGAGGCCGACGGAGCGTTCCCCGGAGGCACTCTGGTGTTCCTGGTCGACCTCGCGAAGCCCACGGCCCGCGGCCGTCTGGACGCCGACCTGGCCAGCCTCATGGACGTCGCGCGGCCCTTCGCGCCCTCGCGGGTCGCGGCAACCCGGATCGGCGGGCGTCTCGGCGTCAGCCTGGACAGCTCGCCGGGTCCGGACGGCGCACTCGCGTTCACGCTCGTGCTGGCCGGCGCGGGTCTCCAGGTCTCCGGCGGCCTCCTCGAGGGACACGCTCTTGGGCCCGTCAGGTTCGACGTCCGCAACGTCGGGACACTCGACCGAGCCCGGGGCCTGCTCGCGGTCGAACGCGGCGGTCTCGAGCTCCAGCAGAAGAGCCGGGCGTCGTGGGCCGCGTCCGTGACCGGTCTCGGGGGCCGGGCACCGGAGTTCTCGGTGGCACTCGGCGGGGTCGCGCTCGACCTGCAGGAGATGGTGTCGCTGGCGTCTCCATTCCTGCCGCACGGGCTCGCTCTGAACGTCGGAGACGCGAAGCACGCGTCGTCCCTGACCCTCGCGCGGGCCGAGGTCTCGGGGCCGGTCTCGGGCGGCGTCAACCCGGTCCGCGTGGCAGATCTCGTGCTGTCGCTCCCGCGCTTCGGCCTCACGAGTGGACGCACGGCCGTGTCTGGACGCGATCTGGTGATTTCCGTGGAGCGTCTCGGCGCCACGCTCGCGGGATTCTTTCCCCGGACGGTCTCGCTCCAGGCCAGGGTCCGATGCGGCCGCCTCGAGGTCAGCGGGCCCCGCCAGGCGAGCGCCGAGGGAATCGAGGCGGTCGCGTCAAAGCTCGACCTGGGCGACCTCGCGCGCACCGGCGGGTTCTTCGGCCTGACGGCGCGCGGGACGGGGGCGCATTCCGTCGCGGCGCGCAGGATCGCCCTCCCCGGGCTCGGCCAGGTCCGCGAGTACCGGCACGCCGCGGAGGGCGAGTTCTCC
>CAZWXA010000052.1:3188-11292 GCA_964637755.1 uncultured bacterium
TCCGGGCGAAGACCGGCGCGGGCCTCGTCACGGCGGAGGGCGTGCGGCTCGCCCTGCGCCCGCTCGCGGCGTCCCTCAGGCAGCAATTCCCCGAGCGGGTCGACCTGCGCGCCTCCGCGGGGGTTGGCCGCCTCGAGGTGCAAGGTGAGCACCCGGTGTCGGTCAAGGACCTCGAGGTGTCGTCACTCGAGCTGGGGATCGCGGACCTCACGACCGCCGGTAGCGCGCTCCTCGGTGTGGCCGGGAGACTCCGGCTGGCGCAGTCGATGGCCGCGCGCGAGATCGAGGTGCCGGGCGTCGCCCGGATGACCGGGGTGACCGAGTCCCTGAAGCTCGGTGGCGAGCTCGCCCCCGCGCGGGCGGCCCAGGTGGCGATCGAGGCGTTCTCTCTCGAGGCCGCCTCGGTGCGGGCCGAGGCGCCGGGCGTGGGTCCCGTCCAGACCCGAGCCCGCATCGGGGGGCGGCTCCATCGCGTGCGGCTTCGTGGCCTGGAGACCTCGCAGATCGACGTCGAGGGCCTCCACGCGAACGTCGCGGCCGGCGGCTTCCTGACGATGACCCTCGAGGCGACGGCCCGAGGTCTCGGCCGGGACACCTTCACCAGCCGCGGACAGTCGAAGATCGACCTCGCCGAGCTGAGCCGCGCGGTCCCCCTGGACGCGCTGCGAAAGGCCCACCTCTCGGGAACGGCCGGGGTCCAGTGGTCGTTGGACGGGAGGCTTCCCCCCCCGGAGGGCGCCGCGCCCGGCGCCTCGAAGCCGACGGGCCTGGTCCAGGCGGCGGGCCTCGGGTTCCTGCGACAGGCGGCGGTGTCTGTGAACCTGGCCGGCGTGGGCGCGAGCATGGCGCTGACCGGCGGGCAGCGCGTGGCGCTCTCGGGCCTGTCGACGGAGGTGCCGCTCGAGGTCCGGGTGCAGAATGGGCTCCTGACGCTGAATGCGAAGCTCCTCGCCGAGAAGATCGAGGCCGCTCCGGGGCTCGGCACGTTGCGCGAGCCTCTCGGGGCCGCGATCCGCGTGCAAGCGGAGCAGACCGGGCCGGGGTCGCTGCGAGTGTCGGAGTCCCTCGCCGTGGAGCGGCTTGGTCTCACCCAGGAGGCGCATGCGAGCCTCTCCGGCCTCGACCGGCTCCTGGCGCGCGGCCTCGGCTCTCCGCCCGCGCTCTGGTTGATGCTCCTCGGTGGCGACCTGGGTCTGTCGATCGGCGTGGCGAAGGCCGCGGGCCTCGGGCTCGTCTCGGAGAAGCTCGCCCTTCGCGGTCCGCTCACCGCCGGGATCGATCTGCGTCTCCTGCGCGGCGAGGTGCTGACCGTCGGAGCCTGGGTGAAGGCCGCGGGTGCCGAGGCGGCCCTCGGGCGGACGCTCGATGCGAAGGCGCTCGACGGCGACATCGCCCTCGAGAAGCGGTATCGCCTGGCTCGCGTGTCCCGTGACGCGACCTCGCTCCCGTCCGGGTCGGTCCGCCTTTCCGAAGAGGTCCTGAACGGTCGCGCCACGAGCGCGGCAGCTCCACCGCGCGAAGCCACGCGGTTCGGCAGCGGGAACTCGCTCCGGCTCGGCTTCCTCCGCTCTGACCTGGCGGCCCTGCCGATCGAGGCGCGGTTCGTGGGGATCGACCTGAGCCTCCCGAACGGCCTGCCCGCCGTCGAGCGCTTCAGGGCCGACCTCCTCGGGGGCAGCGTCGTCGGCTCGTTCGCGGTCTCGCAGCCGGCGAGGGGGAGCCGGCACCAGCTCTCCGTGAAGGTCCTGGCAAGCTTCACCGGGCTCGACGCGAACCAGCTTGTCCCGGGCGGCGCTCCTGCTCCGGCTACCACGCCGCGCCGGGACGACACGGAGCTGAGTGGTCGCCTCGCCCTCGCCCTGCCGCTCGGCACGAAGCTCGAGTCCGTGCTCGCCGGCATGGATTTCGAGACCGACCTGAGCCATATCGGCGCCCGCACCCTCGACAGGGCGCTCTATGCCCTCGACCCGAGCGAGAGCAACGAGACGATCGTGAAGCAGCGGAAGCTCCTGCGGCGCGGCACGCCCCGCCGCCTCAAGATCGGGATCCGGAACGGAAACCTGTCGGTGTCCGGCCAGGTGCAGGTGAGCGGCATCACCCTGGACCTGCCACGCATGGAGCGGATCAACGTGGCCGGTTTGCCGGGGCTCCAGCGCTACGAGGCCCCCCTCGCGAGCCTCGCCCCGATCCTCGACCTCCTCGGCGCGGCCGGCGCCGACACCCTCGAGATCGACGACGCCGGACACGTCCGGTTCCGGACGGGAGATACGAGATGACGCATCACGCCTCCGCCCTGCTCACCTCGCGCCGCCGCCATCGCCGATTCAACCCGGACCTCGCCTCCGCTTCCCCTCGGCTCCCGCTGCCACGGAGATGGGTGGTCCTGAGCAGCCTGCTGCTGCTCGGCGGGTGCACGCTGGCGCAGGTGAAGGTCGACGTCGTGAGCGAGCGGACGGCGCTCGAGAACCAGGTGCTCGGCACCTACAACGCCCTCGACACCGAGATGCTGCTCGTGGCCTCGGTTCGGGGTGTGGACTCGTCGGGCCGCATTCAGGAACCTCCGCGCAAGAGCCGGGAGGCCGGGGACGCCGTGCAGGCGATGCAGGTCCTCGCGTTCCACGAGGACGACCTCCAGGCGTTCAAGCGCCTCGGCTGGATCGGCGAGAACGCCGAGGGGCTCCTGACCCCCTTCCCCATGGTCAGGGACAAGATCCCGGCCGATCTCGCAGAATTCGCCCGCCGATACAAGGAGGAAGAGTTCCGCACCGTGGTCGCCGACGTCAACCGCGCTCGCGAAGCGGTGATGCGTCGCGTGGTCGCCCTGAACGAGGACCTGACGACGGCCGACCTGCCAAAGGTGCGCAGGGTGTTCGGCAAGCTCAATAGCGAGAACGCCCTGCCCGGAGAGAAGGTCCAGCGGGAGGACGGCGCGTGGACGGTCGCAGGCCGCTGAGCATGAGGCGTCCAGCCCCGGGGGTCCTCTGGCTGCTTGGCATTCTCCTGGTGGCGTGGGTCTTCCCGGCGCCCGACGTCGCGTCCGCGCCCGGGGCCGAGAAGATCCGCCCCGCGAAACTCCCCCTGATCGAGCCGGCGCAGATCACGGCCGAGGCCGACCCGATCGCCGACGCGGCCGTCTCTCCCGACGGCCGGTGGCTCGTGTATGCGGCCGGGCCGGACGGGTCGCGGGACCTCTGGCTCCGCTCGGCGGATCCCGGCGTCGTCGTGCTCCCGCGGCGTCTCACGTCGGCCTCCGGAGACGAGCTGGCTCCGGCCTTTTCCCGGGATGGCCGTCGCCTCGTCTACGTCGGAACGAGCGACGACGCGAAGGGCGATCTTCTTCTCCTGACCCTCGACGACAGGGGAGAGCCTTCGGGAGATCCCGTGCGGCTGACCGGCCGGGAGACGGAGGACGGCGGGCCCGCGTTCTCGGCCGACGGCGCGACCGTCTTCTTTCATCAGGCGCGCCCCGGCGAGGCCCACCCGTTCCTCGCCGCGCTCGACCTGGCCACGAAGACCGTGAGGCGCCTCGACACCGGCGGCACCGGCGGTTCTCCGGCCGTGTCGCCCGATGGCTCGACACTCGTGTTCGTGAGCCGGCGCCTCGATCCGGGCGGCGATCTCTTTCTGCTGCACCTCGCAACCGGCCGCGTCGAGCCACTGACCTCCGGGCCAGCCCTCGACGGGGCGCCGGCCTTCGCCCCGGACGGCTCCGTCGTCTTCTCGCGGCGGGTGCTCGACACCGACGGCGATGGCTGGGTGACGCTCCGGGACAACGGAGTCCTGTGTCGCATCTCGACCGTGGGCACGCCCGGAGAACGCGGCGTCCATCCGCTCACCGCGTTTTCCCACTCGGCGGCCAGGCCTCGCCTCGCGGCTCGAGCCGGCGCGACGACCGTCTTCTTCCTCTCCGCCCGTACCGGGGTGGCCAACGTGTGGGCGCTCCCCCCCGAGGGAGAGATCCCGCACCTCCCGGGCGCCGAGGAGCAGGCCGCGCTGGCGGCGACGCTGTCGCGGCGGCTGCCGCCCGACCCGGCGCTCGCGGTGCTCGCCTGGGAGAAGGTCCTCGAGCGCTTCCCGCGCGTGGAGCCCCTCGCCGCCCGCGCCGCCCTCGAGATCGGGCGGCTCTATTCACGTGCGGGAATGGCCGACGCCGCCGGCGCCGCCTTTCGCCGCGTCGCCGGCGACCACGGCGCGGTTCAGCCCGAGGCGGCCCTCGCGCAGATCCAGCTGGCGGCGCTCCGCGCGCGACGGGAGGGAGGGGGCGCCGCCGCGCGCGAGGCGCTCGACCGGGCGCTCGGCGAGGTGCAGAGCGTGTCGAGCGCGCACCGGGACCTCCCGGTGATCCAGGCGCGAGCCGGCATCGAGCGGGCGAGGCTCCTGCTCGAGCTGGGCCGCGACGCCGACTCGCTGACCCGGGCGATCGGCGCGCTCGACCGGGTCGTCCAGGATCAGGCGCCGGAGCGGACCGAGGCCGCGGAGGCCATGGTGCTGCGTGCGGACGCCTACGCGCGGGTGGGACAGCCGGACAGGATCGAGCCGGCGTACCTGGCCGTGCTCGACCGCTACGCGGACATCGACGAGTGGGCCGACCAGGCGATCGCCCGCCTCCTCGACCTGGCCACGAGGGGGACCGGCGAGGGCACGCTCGACGACCGGCTCGAGGCGCTCAGGAAGATCGAGCGCGAGAACCGGTCGCGGCGCCCCCGGCTGGCGATGGGCGCGCTCAATCGCGTCGGCGACCTGCTCTTCGCCGCGAACGAGTGGGCCCGCGCCAAGGCCGCGTACCGCCAGGTGCTGGACGGGTTCCCCGTGATCACGACGCAGACCGCGGCGGCACGGCTCGCCCTCGCCGAGATCTTCTACCGGGAAGAGCGGTTCCGGCAGGCTCTCGACCTCTACGAGACCGAGCTACGCGCGCGCCCGACCGAGGACCGCATCTACCGGCTGGCCCGCCAGGGCTACATCCGCAAGTCGATCGCGGCCGGCGAGTCGCTGATTCGCAGCGGCGAGGTCGCCTCGGCGCGGAGCCTTTTCAAGGAGCTGCTCCGCTACGACGACTCCGTGGTGGAGGCCCACCGCGGCTACATCAAGTCCGCGGCGGCGCTCGGCGATACGCAGAAGGTCCTGGCGGAGTACCGCGCCGCGCTCGAGGCGAATCCCGAGGCCCCGCTCCTCCTCTATGCCGGAGGCCTCTGTCTCACCTATGTCGAATCGAAGTCGGCGCTCGCCGAGGCGCGCGCGCTTCTCCTTCGCGCCATCAGCCGGCAGGGCCAGGTCGAGTACTTCCACCAGACGCTCGGCTATGTCCTCGAGGTGCTCGAGACGGTTCACGGACAGAAGGGCAACCTCGAGCTGGCGCTCGAGTCCTACCGGAAGGCGTACTTCCTCAACGCGCAGGCCGACAACCCGACCAACGCGGCAAACCTCCTCCTGAATCTCGGCAACGTCTCCTTCCTGCTCGGGCAATACCGGACCGCCTTCGACTCCTACACCCAGCGACTCGACCGGGCAGAGCCGTTCGACAGCGAGGAGACCGAGATCCTCTACTATCGCCGCTTCGGCGCGGCCGCCTTCCAGGTGCGCGAGCCGGCGAAGACCGTGGAGCTGTTCGAGAAGGCGATCGAGCTGGTCCAGGCCCACACGGAGCCGAAGACCGCCTCGCGCGTCCACGACGCCCTGAACCGCGCGGTGCTCGACCGCGTCCAGCCGTCGACGACCAGGGCAGCCGACGCGCCGCCCGACCCGCGTCGCGCCGAGGAGGCGAAGCGGATCGCCGCGGACCAGTCGGCCGTGCGAGCCAGGCTCTTCGAGGCCACACAGGCCGACATCGCCGGCGTGCCGTCGGCTCAGTTCGATGCCTACCGGCGCGCCATGGAAGCCCTTCTCCCGCGACAGGAGGAGATCAACCGGCGGGCGGTCGTCTTCCTCGGCCGCGCGGGAGCCGCGGACGCTGAGAAGGTCCGCCAGCAGCTCGACCGTCTCGTGAGCCGCGTGCGGGACGCCCTTCGAGCTCCCGTGCGATTCGTGGAGCTGCGGGCCGAGCTGCTCGACCGGCTCGCGCTCGCGTACCAGGAGGCCGGCCGGTGGGAGAAAGCCGCGGAGACGTTCCAGGAAGTCTTCACGCTCGGCCAGCGCCTCGGGCTCCAGCCGAACCTCGCCCGGAGCCGCCGCGGGGCGGCGTACAGCACCTACCAGCTCGCCGGCGAGCGGACCGGGCCCGAGCGGGCTCGCCTCCTCGAACGCGCCGCGGCCGGCTTCCGCGAGACCATCGACCTGGTCCGCGCGCACGGCGTGCCGAGCCGGCAGGAGAAGGACACGAGCGGCGCCCTGATCAGCCTCGGCCTCCAGACGGCCCAGGCTCCCACCGGCGGCGCGACCCAGGCCGCCTTCGGATTCACCGCCGACCAGGAAATCCGGCTGGCGGAGACGTTCCTCGGTCGCATCGCCACGGAGCTGGGGGACCTCGAGGCGGCGAGCCGTGCCCTCCGCGATCAGCTCCAGCGCTATCCGTCGGACCGGCCGGTTGTCGAGGGTGACCTCTACGGGGTCTCGCTCCTCCGTCACCGGGCGGGTCTCCTGGCATTCGCCCGCGGGGACCTCGTGGAGTCGTTCGATCAGTTCCGCCAGGCGGCCGACCTGTCGGAGCGCCTCGGGAGCGCCGCCAGCACGGCCCTGAGCGTGGCAAACATGGCGCGCGTCGTCGCCGAGCTGGATCAGCGTGACCCAGCGCGGCCGCGCCTGCGCCGGGAGATCGAGGCCGCCGACCGACGGGCGAGCCGTCTGATCGACCGGGACCCGACCGTCTCGAGCCAGCCGGCGGCGGCCTTCTTCCACGACGCGCTCGGAGTCCACTGGCTCGCGACGGGCCGCAGCCTTCGGCCCGAGCGCGCGCGCGAGACCGGCGGCGCGCTTCACACCGGGGTCGCCCGCATGCGGGCGCTCGAGCGCGCCTCGTTTCACTTCTCCGCGGGCCTCCGCGCCCTCGGCGATCCGCGGAGTCTCGCCGACCGTGACCGGATCGCCCTCGCGGCCCAGCTCCATCTGAACCTGGCGCGCGTCGAGAGCGACCTGGGGCAGGGTGGCGGCCCCTCCGAGCACCTCGAGGAGGCCCTCCGCCTCGCGGAGCGGGGGCTCCTGCCCGACCTCAGGTGGCGGGCGCTGGCCGGTCTGGGGCGCCTCCCGGACGCCCTCGCCGCCCTCGAAACGGTGACGCCGATCCGGGCCCACGCGGCCCCGGGCGAGATCACGTCTGCCTTCGCGCCGCTGGTGGACGCGCTGGTCGAGAAGGGCGACGTGGAGGGCGCCTTCGACCTGGCCGAGCGCCTGTCGGAACTGGAGCGGGTCCACCGGCTCGCGCCACTCCTGATCGGCCGGCTGCCCGACGGGGAGCGGACCCTCTCCCGCGACCTGTATCCCCGGCTGCTGCGGATCCGCGACCTGCGCGCCGCCGTCGCCTCCGCCAAGGGCGAGGAGAAGACCTTCCGCTCGGAGAGCCTCGACCGCGAGCTCCGGCTCCTCCGCCCCGTACTCGGGGAGAAGCGGGAGCGGCTTCCGGCCCTGGCCGCGGCCGAGACGCGGGAGGACGCGCAGGATACGGTGCTGATCCTCCTCGGCCTGGCGCTGCACGCCGAGGAGGTCGCCGGCGCCGCGGCGAAGACTCGGGATCCGAAGGACGCCGCCGCTCGCCGCGACGAGTACCTGAAGCTCCGCGAGCGCTCCGAGGCCCTGCGCCGCGACGCCGTGCGGGCGAGGCCGAGCGGGCAGCCCGCGGGCGCTCTTGCGCTGCTCGGACCGGAGCCCGCGCTGGCCGCCGACGTGCAGGCGAGCCTGCCCGAGGGCGAGACGCTCGTCCGCCTGTTCGGCTCCGGGACCGGGCCAGGCTTCCTCGTCTTCACGCTCGGGGCCGACGACCTGACGGTCAAGCGGGTCGCCTCCATCTCCGAGCTTCCGCGCCCGAGGGCCGGAGTCAGCTTCGCCTACGAGGAGCCGGGCGCCCTGGACGGGTTTCCCGCTCCGTCCCTCGCCCTGAGCGCGACCCACTGGCTCCGGTCGTTCCAGGGACGACGGCCGTTCAAGCGCTCTCTCGTCGCGGTGCCCCCGCCTG
>CAZWXA010000052.1:11392-14662 GCA_964637755.1 uncultured bacterium
GCACGGCGCACACCGTCGTCCTGCGCGGTCGCGTCCGCCTGGCGGCGAGCGTGCCCACCCGGGCCGGAGAGACGGCGGAGTGGGCTCCCGTGGTCGACCTGCCCGGCGGGCGGCTGCCTCTGGGTGGGCTGCTGGGACGGCTGCCGCGAGCCTCGCTCGTCATGCTGACGGGCGTCGCGCCGAATTCCGTGTATCCGGTCGCGCACGTGATCTCGCTCGCGGGCTGCCCGTCGGTGCTCCTGACGCCAGCGGATGCCCCGGAGGGACTCGCGAAGTTCCTCGACGCGTATCAGGCGGAGTCAGTGGCCGACGCGGCGGCAAAGGCCGCTGGCCCCGGCGGCCCTCGCGGGCTCGTCCTGGGCTACCGGGGAATGAGTCCGGAGGAGGCCCGCGCACTGGCGCAGACACGCTTCACGGACTACGTCAAGGCGGCCCAGGCCGACCTCAGGGGCAACCGCCCGCTCGACGCGCTGGCGAGAACGGAGGACGCCCTCCTGATTGCCCAGGAGTCGAAGGGGCTCGCGAAGCATCTCACGGATCTCTACCGGCTGGCGCGCGAGGCGGCCTGGGCGGGCGGACGCCTCGACGGGGCAGAGCGATACGCCGAGGCCCTGGCGACCCGGCTCCAGACCGAGCGGCCCGACTCGGAGGCCCACGCGGACGCTCTCCTGCGGCTCGGGTTGATCCGCGCGCGGCTCGAGCGCTATGACCGTGCCATCAGCGTCCTCGGCCAGGCCCAGGAGATGCTCGCGAACCTCGAGCTGGGGGCCGAGCAGGCGCGGGCGCTGGCGAGTCTCGGCATCGTCCTGGAGAACGCGACCGACTACGACCGCGCCCTCGCGACCTTCGAGTCCGCCGCCGAGGCCTCCCGGACGGCCAGCCAGGGCGCGCTCCTGGCGACACAGCACGTGAACATCGGCCGGCTTCAGGATCTGCGGCTCAGCCAGTGGGCGCGGGCGCGCCAGAGTTACGAGCGGGCGCTCGCCCTCTATCAGAAGCTGGGTGACGCGCGCGGGGTGGTGCAGGCGCTCGTCGACATCGGCCGCTGCGCCCGGCTCCTCGGCAACTTCCCCGACGCCGACGCGCACTACGCGCGGGCGCAGGCACTGCTGGCGGCGAAGCCCGACGACATCTTGCGAGCGAAGGTCGTCATCGAGCAGGCCAACTCCGCCTGGTTCCAGGGCCGGTACCAGGAGGCGTTCGACCTCGAGCGCGCCGCCTACGCGCTGGCGAGGGAGCATGGCTGGCCGCTCGGCCAGGTGATCGCGCTCAACACGTCCGGGCTCGTCTGGTGGACCCTCGGCGACAACGACCGGGCCCTGCGGGAGCTGGGGAAGGCCCTCGACGCCGCCGGCGCCATCGAGGGGCGCCAGGACGAGGTCGCCACCACCCTGAACAACATCGGACTCGTCTACCGCGAGATGGGGCGGTACGACGCGGCGATGGACACGCTGAACCGCGCCCTGGCGATCGACCGCCGGCTCAAGTCCCGGTGGGCCGTGGCCTACGACCTCCGGAATCTCGGCCTCACGCTCCTTCGCAAGGGCGACGCTCAGGCCTCGCTGCCCCTCCTCCGGGAGGCCGCCGCCGAGGCCGGCGCGATCGGCGACCGGGTGAACGAGGCGAAGGCGCTCCTGGCGCTCGGGGAAGCCCTGCTTGCGACGGGGCAGTCGGCCGAGACCGACGAGGCGTTCCGGAAGGCGCTCGAGCTGTCGCGCGGCATGGCGCTCGCCGAGACCGAGTGGCGCGCCCTCTACGGGCAGGCTCAGCAGGCGCTCCGCACCGGCCGGCGGGAGGCGGCGCAGGCTCGCCTCGTCGAGGCCGTGGGCGTGATCGAGGGGCTCAGGGCCGGCATCAAGCTCGAGCAGCTCCGGGACGGTTTCCTCACGAACAAGCTCGCGGTCTACGAGACGCTGGTCACCGTCCTGGTGGACCTCGGTGACGCGCCCGGGGCCTTCGAGGTGGCCGAGCGCTCGCGGGCGCGGAACTTCATCGACCTCCTCGGCAACCAGCGCCTGACCCTCCGGGGTGCCGTCGACCGGCAGCTCTACGAGCGCGAGCGCACCCTCAAGGCGCGGATCGACGAGCAGCGGGCCCTGGCCGCCCAGGCGGCGACCGACGCGGAGCGGGCCACGTACCGGGCGGCCCTGCAACGGCTCGGGGACGAGCACCGGGACCTTCTCCTGGACATCCAGGCCAGGCACCCGGAGCTTGCCGCGCTCGTGTCCGTCGAGCCCGTGCGCGCGGACCAGATCAGGGCGCTCCTGGCGCCGGGTGTCGCGCTCCTCGCCTACTACCCGGTGGATGCCGAGATCCTCTGCTGGGTGATCAAGCCCGACGGGGTCGCGCTCGTGCGCACGCCCATTCGCCGCGAGGCGCTGGAGACGGCGGTCTTCGACTACCGCCGGCTGATCCAGAACCTCGAGCCCACCGAGGCGAAGAGCCGGGAGCTCCACCGCCTCCTCATCGAGCCGATCCTCCCGATGGTGCGCGGGAGCCGGTACGTGGGCATCATCCCGCACGGGGCTCTGCACTACCTCTCGTTCGCGACCCTCTCGGGGGCCGAGAACTCCCTGATCGACGAGGTCGCGCTCTTCCACCTGCCGAGCGCGAGCGTGCTCCGGTACACCCTGGCGCGCCGGAAAGCGTCGGCGAACCGCCGCGTGCTGGCGATCGGCAACCCCAGGCTCGAGAGCGCGGCCCTCGAGCTGCCGTTCTCGGAGCAGGAGGTGGGCACGATCCGGTGGAACTTCCCGGACGTGACCCTCCTCACCGGCGAGCGGGCGACCGAGAGCTGGGTCACGAAGAACGTGCGGTCGTTCGGGATCATCCACCTCGCCACGCACGGGGAGTTCGACGCGATCAACCCGCTCTTCTCCGCGATCAAGCTCACCAGGGACCTGGAGGCCGATGGCGACCTCCAGGCCGCCGAGGTCTTCGGGCTCGAGCTCCACGCGGACCTCGTGGTGCTGAGCGCCTGCCAGACCGCGGTCGGCCGGGTGACTCGCGGCGACGACGTCCTCGGGCTCAGCCGGGCGTTCTTCTACGCCGGGACCCACGCCATCGTGTCGAGTCTCTGGCGGGTGAGCGACAGCGCCACGGCGTCGCTGATGAAGCAGTTCTACCGGGAGTACACCGCGCGCAACAAGGCCGACAGCCTGCGCGCGGCCATGCTCCACGTCAAGCGCCGCGCTCCCCATCCGGCATACTGGGGCGCCTTCATCCTGGCGGGGGACTGGGAGTAGGAGTACCGTACGAGCGGGCCGGCAC
>CAZWXA010000053.1:0-9134 GCA_964637755.1 uncultured bacterium
GTGGCGAACCGGCCGGACTGGTGCATCTCGCGCCAGCGCGTGTGGGGTGTGCCGATTCCGGCGGTCGACTGCACGAAGTGCGGCGGGGCGATGGTGACGCCGGCGCTCGTGGAACAGACCGCGTCGGTGTTCGAGACGTACGGCGCGGACGCCTGGTACGAGCGGCCGACCGACGCCTTCATCCCGGCCGGCCTGACGTGCCCCTCCTGCGGCGGCACCACGTTCGAGCGCGAGATGAACATTCTCGACGTCTGGTTCGACTCCGGATCGAGCCACGAGGCGGTGCTCTCGGTGTGGCCCGAGCTGACGTGGCCGGCGGACATCTATCTCGAGGGCAGCGACCAGCATCGCGGGTGGTTCCAGAGCTCGCTGCTGGTCGGCCTCGGCACGCGTGGTCGCGCGCCGTTCCGCGAAGTCCTCACGCACGGCTTCATCGTCGCCGAGGACGGCCGGAAGATGTCGAAGTCCCTCGGCAACTCGATCGAGCCGCAGGACATCATCACGCAGAGCGGCGCCGACATCCTGCGCCTCTGGGTGTCGATGAGCGACTACACGCAGGAGGTGCGCCTCAGCAAGGAGATCCTGGCCCGTGTGGTCGAGGCCTATCGGAAGATCCGCAACACGCTGCGGTATCTGCTCGCGAACCTGTACGACTTCGATCCGGACGCCGATCTCGTCGACCGCGATCGTCTCGAGGAGGTCGATCGGTACATCCTCGCCCGCTACGCGGACATGGCCCAGCGCATGCTACGGGCGTACGAGCACTACGGGTACGCCGCCATCTTCCAGGCAGTGAATGCGTTCACCACGCTGGATCTCAGCGCGTTCTACGCCGATGTCTCGAAGGACCGGCTCTACACCTTCGCGGCCCGGTCGCGGGAGCGGCGATCGGCGCAGACAGCGATGTACCTGATGGCAGACGGGCTGACGCGTCTCCTGGCGCCCATCCTGTCGTTCACCGCGGACGAGCTGTGGCGCTTCCTGCCCGGTTCGCGCGAGGAGTCGGTGCACATGGCGGTGTTTCCCGCCGCCGCCGGCCTCCAGGCGTTCATCGACCGCGAGCTCCTCGACCGCTGGACGAAGCTCACCGGGTTGCGCGAGCGCGTGCTCGCTCGGATCGAGCCTTTGCGGAAGGACAAGCAGATCGGCAGCTCGCTCCAGGCGAAGGTCGTGCTCTCGGGGACGACAGGGGCCCTCGCGTTCCTGGCACCGCACGCGAGAGATCTGCCGATGCTCTTCATCGCGTCGGAAGTCGAGCTGCGGCCGGCGCCGGGCAGCGTCGAGGCGCACGGCGACCCGGAACTGCACGTCACCATCGAGCGGGCCGCCGGCGTGAAGTGCGAGCGCTGCTGGCGCTACGTGCCGGCGGTGTCGAGCGATCCGGCCTGGGCCGGGCTGTGCGAGCGGTGTCAGGACGCGCTGGGAGCGACCGTGAAGGGCTGAGGCCGCCGGCGACGCCGTCGCGCCCGGGACGCCGAGGCTCGCGCGGACGGAGCGCCGCGAGTTCTGGAACGCGGCCCGCGCCGCGCGAACCGCCTCATCCTCGTCAGGATCGCCCCAGGCTCGTCGCCCGTGACCGCCCGGGCGCTTCCCCCTGGCCTAGCTCCCCGGCGCCCGGTGCTTTGCCTGCTCCATCGCGATCTGGTTGATGTGGGCGAGCGCCCTCGCGCCCGAAGCTCCCTCGATCGCCTGCACCGCGATCTCGCGCACCTGCGCCCGCGCGTCTTCGAGTCGGCTCTGCAGGGACTCGGTCTGCGCCGACTGGCGGGCCGCGGCCTCCTCGAGCGCCGCGATGCGCAGCGCGGCCACCTGCCTGTCGGTGTCGCGATCCTTTTGCAGGAGCACGATCTGCTGCTTGGCCTTCTCCTCCTGGGCCTTGATCGCCTCCCCGACTGCCCTGTTGACCTCTGCCTGGAGCCTGGCCGGGAACGTCTCGACCTCGGCCTTCAGCCCGGCCGCCTCGCCTTCCCGCTCCTTCAGCACAGCCTCGCGCGCCGCCCAGTCCCGCGCCAGGGCCTCCTCACGTTCCTTGAGGGCGCGGTCCCGGAGCTTCTTCTCCTCGTCGTACCTGTCCTGGTCCTTCTTGCGCTCCAGCACCTTCTGGTAGTCGTACTCGTCCTTCTCCCGCTGCCGTTGCCGTCTCAGCTCTTCCTCCTGCTCCTTGAGCTGGCGGGCCCGGAGATCCCCCTGCGCCTGCCACTCCTCCTGCCGGGCCCGGATCTCCCCCTCGAGCGCGGCCTTCTTGCCGCGGTACTCGTCGAGCAGCTCCTCGATGGAGCTGGCCAGCACGTCGCGCCCGTGCAGGCGCTCCAGCTCCTGGGTCTCCAGGCCGACCGCGCGTCTCACGTCGTCGAGAAGCTTGACCTCGGTGCTGAACTTCTCGGCCAGGAGGGAGAGCGCCTTCGAGAGATCCGCGCCGAGCGCGGCGATCCGCTGCGCGACGGTGTCCGGGGACACGTCCCGCACGGCCTCTCGGACCACACGCTGCTCCTCGGCGGCCACCTGCGAGGCCTTGATCGTCTCCTCGGCCTTCTCCCGATCGACCGTCGCCTCGAGAACCCTCCGGTCCTGTTCGAGCGCGCTCTTGGTCCGCCTGGGTCGTGGCGGTGGTGCTTTCGCCATCGTGCCCCTCCTCCGTCGCCGCCCGGCCCTCATCGAACCGGGCACGGCCTCGATCCCCTCCGGAAGCCGACACGTCGAGACTATCCGCGCTCCTCTTCGGCGCGCGTCCGGTCCCACGCATCCGGTGATCCCCTGCGCACGACCTCGGCGCCGCACGGCACCGCGCCGGCGCATGCGGCGGGTGCACGGGACGACGCCGGGGGAACTCTGCCGCTCCCCGCGACCAGAGCCGGCTCCGGCCGCTCGATGATACCGACGGCTTCCCGCCACCACAAGCCGGCAGTCGCCCATGGAGGTGGGGGATCGTACGCGGAGTCGGGCCGGTAGTTCACCGGCAGGAGCCGCCGCGCCGGCGGCAGGTTGTCCAGGAGGCTGTCCGGCAGCGCCTGCGTCTGCTTGCGCTCCCCTTCGAGGGCGCTCCGGGACGTCAGGATCCGTCCGGCCAGACGGGTCGGCGTGCAGGCCTGCGGGGTCCGGAACCTCGAGTCGGAAACCGAAGCCGGCAAGTCAGCGGCGGGCCGGGATGGGACAAGAGAGGCCCCGCAGCCGCCACAGAACCGCTGGCCAAGCTCGTTCGAAACGCCGCTCGACGCGCGCTGGCGGCGGCAGCCCGCTCACGCCGACCCCCGGATCTCGGCGAACACCCGCGACGCGGTCAGGAGCGATTCGCGGATGATCGGCACGCCGACGTAGCCGGACATGTGGAGCAGCACCTCCGTCAGCTCCTCCTCCGTCCAGCCCTGACGGCGTGCCATGCGCAGGTGGATGGCCAGCTCGGGGTCGCGGCCCGTCGCCGCGTCGGAGACGACGCACACGAGCGCGCGCGTCTTCAGGTCGAGCCCCGGCCGCGCCCACAGCGCGCCGAAGACGGTCTCGGTGACCGTCTCCCGGAACGTGCGCATGATCGGGTCGGTGTAGGTCGTGTTGTCGAGCCGGTCGGCGTAGTCGCCCAGCAGCTGGCGACGGATCTCCTTGCCCTTGCGGTACAGCTCGCTCTCGGCCATGGTCGCTCCTCTGGCTCCGGGCCCGCTCAGGCGAGCGAGCCCACCACCAGCCGCTCGTGGAGCGCGCTCAGCATCTCGTCGACCGCCGCGCACGCCCACAGGTGGAAGAACGGCGACTCGAGCAGATCCAGGAAACCCTGGTCACCCTTCGTCGCCCGGATGTGCCCGACGACCCGGTCCTTGTGGTAGATCGCCGGGTACTCGACGTAGTGATAGAGGGACTCGAGGCCCTTGGTGTAGAAGACCACGACGGGGATGGACGCCCACGCCTGGCCGTTCTTCACGTTCATGAACTCCGCCATGAGGTCGGCGTTGCTGTCCGGTTCTTCGGCGAGGCTCGGCGCCTGGCTCCGGCTCACGCACTGGCCGTCGCGCCGGAAGATCCGCAGCTCGAGGCCGGCGACCTGGGCCATCCGCGCAAGCGTCGGCACGTCGCGGCGACAGTCGGACGACCATTCCTCGGAGATCACGAGCACCTTGGCGGGGCCGTTCGGTTGGCTCGCGAGCCACATGAGCGCGGCCGTCTGGGCGGAGGTGAGCCGCGTCGCCTCGTACGCCTGGCGCAGATACTGGCTGAAGTCGCGGCGCGGGGCTCCCTGCGACCCCTCCCGCTTCAGATTGTCCGGGGTCCCCACGTAGGCCACGTACTGGTCGAAGGTCATCCCGGAGGCGAAGCGCTCCGGCGTCACCACGCTCTTCTTCCGCTCCACGGTGCGCCTCCCGTCGGTTTCATATGATCGACTTCAACGCCGACCTCGGCCCGCCGCCGGCGTCCTGCCCCACAGCGCAGAGGGTCAGGCGCGGTCGTGATGGCGCATCGGCACCGCGGCTCTCCGCCCTCGCGGTACCGTGGCGGCGATGGTGCGCCGCTCGGCGTTCGCGCGGCTTCGCGCGCGCTCCCCGGCCTTCCGCACGCGGATGGCGGCGATGCGGTCCGCCAGCGGGACCTCGAGACGCTCGGCTCCGCGAGCCGCGTAATCGAAGTTCGGGAGCGTGACGCGCGAGATCCGCGTTCCGACGGCGCGCTGGATCGACTGGAGATCGGCCTCCTCCTCGGGCGACACGAGCGTGACGGCGTCGCCGAGGGCGTCCATCCGCGCCGTCCGTCCCACGCGGTGGACGTAGTCTTCCGCCACCTTCGGCACGTCGAAGTTCACCACGTGGCTGAGGCCGGTGATGTCGATGCCGCGCGCGGCGATGTCGGTGGCGACCAGGACGCGGAACGTGCCCGACTTGAAGGCGGCCAGCACCTGCGTGCGCTGCGCCTGGCTCCGGTTGCCGTGGATGCGCTCGGCGGCCACGCCGCGCCGGGCGAGGGCATCCGCGAGGCGGTTGGCCCGGTGCTTGGTGCGCGTGAACACGAGCATGCTCCGCACGGCGGGCTGGTGCAGCAGCTCGAGGAGCAACGGGAGCTTTAGCTCCGGCGCCACCGGGTAGGCGCAGTGGCTGATACCCACCGCGGGCGCCGGAGGCCGCTCGGCATCGATCGTCACCGGGTCGTGCAACAGCTCCCGGGCGAGGGCGCTGATGGCTGGCGGCAGGGTGGCCGAGAAGAGGAGCGTCTGCCGCCGGCTGGCGGGCAGGGATCGCAGGATGCGCCGGATGTCCGGCAGGAACCCCATGTCGAGCATGCGATCGGCCTCGTCGAGGACGAGAACCTCGAGGCCGTCGAGCCGCGCATACGGGTACTGAAAGTGGTCCAGGAGGCGGCCCGGGGTCGCGACCAGGATGTCGGCGCCGCGGCGGAACGCCGTCTCTTGCGGCCCCATGCCGACGCCCCCGAAGACGGCGGCGCCGCCGATGCGCGTGAATCGCGCGAGCTGCTGGCGGTGCTCGTCGATCTGGGCGGCGAGCTCCCGGGTGGGCGCCAGGACGAGCGCACGCGTGACGCCGCGGGGCTTGCCGATGAGCCGCTGGAGGATAGGCAGCAGGAACGCGGCCGTCTTGCCGCTCCCCGTCACGGCGCAGGCGAGCACGTCACGACCTCGAGACGCCGGCGGGATGGCGGCCGTCTGGATGGGAGTGGGAGCGGCGAAGCCGAGGGCGTCGAGGCCGCGGAGCAGCTCGGCGTGCAGCGTGAAGGCGGTGAATGACATGGACAACTCCTCGTGAGGGCACGACTGGGCCCGGTCAGTCTTCCGCGGGTTCATGACACGCCCGACGAAGCGGAAGGTGGCCGGGAAGCGCGGTCTGCAAAGGACGAGTGCTCGCGAGTGAGCCCTCGATCGAGCGAGACAGCCCCGAGTATACGCGGGCGGTGGGCGCATTGCGAGAAGTTCCTGGCGAGATCCCCGCAGTCGGCTTCCGCGAGGCGGGGATCAAGGCCGGCGCAGGCGGCAAAGGCCTGCCTCCCCGGGGGCCCGGCTGAAGGCCCACTCCGAGCGAGCCTCACGAGGGTTCGGCGGGTTCCTCCGACACGTCGGTGAGGAGGATCCAGTCATCCGGGAGATCGCCGGAAGGCCGGACGCCGGACGCCGAGCCCATCGTGCGTCCCCGACTCGGTGAGAACCACTCCCACTGGCCGGGCGGAGTTCCGGTCGTCGCCGCCTCGCCCATCTCAGGACCAGTTAGCCCCCCCTCCGCGCGCTCGCTCTTTCGCTGGAGCTTGGCCTCGTGCTTCACACGGCGGGATTCCTCTTTCCGGCGTCGCTCGAACCCGTAGTTTCGTCGCTGACTCATTGGCACTCTCGACGGCACGTGGGCCGCCATTCCTCTCTCATGCGTGTCCTCCTGCTCATCGGACCGTCCACGACAGCCGCCGCTGAGAAACGGTCACCTCGAGCCCCGGGTCGCCCGCGCACCCTCTCTCCTCGCGATCTCGCGCCTCGCTCGTCCCCAGGGCCCTCCGGGGCGGGCAAGGGGGGCGCCTCACTCTCATCTTACGGCTGAACGCAAGGCGGCGCCGGCCGTCCGCTGCGGGTCTCGCTTCTCGTCGGGACGGGGTGCGGAAATCGGCCAGTGACCGAGCTCGGGCGGTGCACCGGAGAGAGGGCGAACCGCGCCATCGGCACGCGAGCGGCAGAGATCCCGGCCGGCCGGCCGACGCACTTCGTGGAGATACGACGTGCGTGCTCGACGAGCGTCAGGCACGTGGCGCCCCTCTTCAGGTCTTGCCGGGCGGCGGTGTGCGGCGGCCGTTTCGTGATCAGGGCCGGAGTGGGCGAGGGGCGATGCCGCGCGGATCGGCGGTCAATCGTGGCGCGAGTGCGCCTCGAGTTCGGCGAGTCGAACGTGCCCGTCCGTCTCTGCTGCACTCTTGACCTGGAATTGCGTCCGTGACTCCTCCACAACCCCGCCACCGCTGTTGCGGATGACCCAGGTCCACCATGTCAGGCGGCCTTGGACGGCGACGATGTCGAGGATCATTGTTCCCCTTCAGGCTCTGGTGCCGCCTCGCTGACAGTATCCGCGGGTCTGCGGAGACGGTGCGGACGCCGATGTCCCGGCCCGGGCCCCTGCTGGGCCGGCTCCTGGAACCCCGCAGCACTGATATCACGAAAAAGGCCTGCAAGACAACTATATCTTATATAAGATGACACTGCCGGGGAAGAGCTCCCAGCGCCTGGAAGGGGTCGACAATGTTCCACGACAAGACGCGAGTGTTGCTCATCCTTCCGCAGGACGTTCTGGAGAGCGCCCGCGTGCTCGCGGGCGAGATGACGACGAGGTTCAAGCTGCCGGTCAGCCTCCAGATCATCCTACGGGCTCTCATCGAGGAGGGGCTCAGGCGCGCCGACGACCGGCGTCTGGTCGCGAATGTCGAGGGGCAGGCCCAGGCGATGAGGCGGCTCCGGAGCCTGCCGCGCCGGGGAGGGCAAGGGGCGCCGGAGCAAGAGGACGGGCGGACCGGGAGGCCGCGTGCGGCCGTGGTCCGCAAGCGCGAGAGGCAGCGGAGGTGAGGTGTCCGTAACCGTGGTTCCATCGAGCGCACGTGGCGTGTCGAGGAACAGGAGGCGCTGTGTCAGCTCTAGTCTGGATCGTGCCGCTGGTCGCCGTTTCTCTCACCCAGATCGCCGTCATCGCGACGTCGGTGTACCTGCACCGCGGGCTCGCGCATCAGGCGCTCCAGGTGCACCCCGTGGCGGATATCTTCTTTCGAGCGGTGCTCTGGCTGACGACGGGGCAGCGCCGGCGAGAGTGGGTGGCCGTGCATCGGAAGCATCATGCCTTCACGGATCGAGACGGCGACCCCCACAGCCCTCGCATGCTCGGCTTCTGGCGGGTCCAACTCTTCAACGTGTACTACTACGCGCGGGAAGCGCGGAACAGGGACACCATAGAGAGATTTGCCCCCGATCTTCCCGAGGATGCAGCTGATCGCTTCCTGTTCTCGTGGGGGCTGTGTGGGCTCGGGGTGGGGATCAGCGTGCTGTGCCTTGTTCTGGGCTTCTGGCCAGGGGTCATCGCTGGACTGGCGCACGCGGTGCTGTACGTCTTCGTGCTCGCGCCGACGATCAACGGTCTCGGACACTGGAGGGGCGCGCAGAACTTCGCCAACACGGCGTACAACTCGGCGCCGCTGGCATGGGTCACTGGAGGCGAGAGCCTCCACAACAACCATCACGCTCACCCGCGCGCGCCGCAGTTCAGCGCACGACGCGGCGAGTTCGATCCGTCCTGGCTGGTGATTCGTGCTCTCGTCGCCGTCGGGCTCGTCAGCATCGCCGGCCCCGGCGCGAGAGCTCGCGCCGACATGCGGAGAGGTGTCGTGAGGGAGAAGAACGATATTCCGTGCGATGCCGTACTCGCAGGGGCGAGCTCGGAGGACGTCCTTGAAGGTTGAGGTGTTCGACAATCAGGTCGAGGCTGCGCTCAAGACCCTCAAGAAGCACATGCTGAAAGAGGGTGTCTTTCAGGAAATGAAGCGGCGGGCCCGCTACGAGAAGCCTTCGGTGAAGCGCAAGCGCAAGCAAGCGCTGGCGCGGAAGCGGCGCCGACGGGCGCTCAGCCGGCGCCGGCCGGAGGATGACTAGGTCCGCGTGGCGACCCGAACTCCAGAGGAGGAAGTGTCATGGCCAGCGAGAACAAGGAGGTTTCACTGCTTCGTGAGCACCTCCAGGGTGCAGTCCGGCTTCTCGATGGGACGATGGACGGGGTGACCCGCGAACAGGCTCACTGGATCCCGCCCGGCACCGCCAACCCTATCGGCGCGAACTACGCGCACGTGGTGCTCGGCCAGGACGGTCTCGTCAACGGGATGCTCAAGGGGGGAGCGCCGTTGTTCGCGACGAGCTGGGCGGGCCGGACGGGGGCCAGCGAGCTTCCGCCGAGGCCCGATCCGGCCAAGCCGGGGTTTCCCGACTGGTCGAGGTGGGCTCGAGAGATGAAGATCGATCTGGCCGCGTTCAAGGAGTACGCGAAGGCGGTCCATGCGGCGTCGGATTCCTATCTCGCCTCGCTGACGGACGACGACCTGCGCCGCTCTCTCGATATGTCCGCAGTCGGCCTCGGCCAGATGACGCAGAAGCAGTTGCTGCTGGCCGGAGTGGTCGGGAACGCCCTGACCCA